>JALYMZ010000122.1 GCA_030773435.1 Actinomycetota bacterium
GCCGGCGACCGGCCGGGCCATCGCCCGCTCGCACGTCAGCAAGAACCGCGCCCTGCTCGGCTCCATCGACGTCGAGACGCCCAGCTTCGTGACGTTGTCGAGCCAGAACGGCCGGTTCCCGGTCACGATCACGAACGGCTCGGCCGAGACCGTCGTCGTCGGTCTCGACGTGGAAGCCACCGGGGGCCGACTCGACGTGGACGAGGTCGACCCGGTGACGATCGAGCCCGACCAGCGGCGCAGCATCTCGCTGGTGACCCACGCCCGCGCGATCGGGATCGCCGACGTCGACGTGCGGCTCCGCACCCAGGCCGGCAGGCCGTTCGGGCAGGGCGCCGACTTTCAGGTCCGCACCACGCAGATCGGGTCGGTGATCTGGGTCGTCATGGCCGTCGCCGTCGCGGTGCTGCTGCTGGCGGCGACCCGGCGCATCACCCAGCGGGTCAGGGCGCACCGGCGCGGGTCGGCCGGATGAGGGAGCAGCCGGCGCTGCTGCGCTCCAGCGCGGTGATGGCAGCCGGTACGACGCTGTCGCGCCTGCTCGGGTTCGTGCGGGCCACCCTGGTGGTCGCCGCCGTGGGAGCCACCGGTTTGCACGCCGACATCTTCACGTTCGCCAACGTGGTCCCGAACATGCTGTACATCCTCATCGCCGGCGGGATCTTCAACGCCGTACTGGTGCCGCAGATCGTCCGCGCGATGCGTGCGGACCCCGACGGCGGGGAGGCGTACGTCAACCGCGTCCTCACGCTGAGCGGGCTGTTCCTCGCCGGCGCCACCGCCGTGCTGGTAGCAGCCGCACCATGGGTGATGCGGGTGCTCGCCGGCGAGCAGCTGTTCAGCGACGCCCTCGCCGCCCAGACGGAGTCGTTCCTCGACTTCGCCCGGTACTGCCTCCCGCAGGTGTTCTTCTACGGCGTCTTCGTGCTGGTCGGGCAGGTGCTCAACGCCCATGGCCGGTTCGGACCGATGATGTGGGCGCCGATCGCGAACAACCTGGTGGCGATCGCGGTGCTCTCGACGTACCTGGCGGTCTTCGGGACCGAGTCGGGCACGGGCGCCTACTCCACCGGCGAGGAGCTGCTGCTGGGGCTCGGGTCCACGCTGGGCATCGTCGTGCAGACCGCGGTCCTGGTGCCGTACCTGCGCCGCGCCGGGGTGCGTTACCGTCCCCGGTTCGACTTCCGTCGCACGGGCCTGGCCCAGACCCTGCGGCTCGGGGGGTGGACGCTGCTGTTCGTCGTCGTCAACCAGGCCGCGTACGTCGTGGTCAGCCGCATCGCCACCAACGCGTCGGCCACGGCCGCCCTTGCCGGCGAGCCGAGCAGCGGCTACACGACGTACAGCAACGCCTTCCTGCTCATCATGGTGCCGCACTCCATCGTCACGGTGTCGCTGGCGACCGCGGCGCTGACCCGCTTGTCCGAGCTGGCGTCCGACGGTCGCCTGGTTGACCTGCGCCGCGAGCTGTCCGCGACGCTGCGGCAGGCGCTGGCGCTGGTCGCGCCGTTCTGCGCGTTGCTGGCGGTCCTCGGACCCTTCCTGGCCGTGGTGATGTTCAGCTGGGGTGCGGCCGAGGGCAGCACCGGACCGCTCGGGCGGACCCTCGTGGCATTCGCGCCCGCGCTGTTCTTCTTTACCGTGCACTACCTGATGCTGCGCGGCTTCTACGCGCTGGAGGACACCCGGACGCCGTTCTTCGTGCAGTGCGGGATCGCCGCGACCAATGTCGCGGCCGCCGTGACGCTCACGGCCGGCGCGGACAGCGTCGACGTGTCCCCACTGCTGGCCGTCGCTTACGGCGCCGCGTACCTGGTCGGCGCCATCGTCTCGCTGAGCCTGCTGAGCCGCCGCGTGCACGGGCTGCCGTTGCCGGCGCTGCTGCGGTTCGGCGGGCGGCTGCTGGCGGCGGCCGGGGTCGCGGGGGTAGTCGCCTGGCTCACCGTTCGGGCCTTGCTCGCACTCGGCGCGGACCCGCAGGCGAAACCGGAGTCGCTGGCCGTGCTGGCCGCCGCGGGGCTGCTGTCCGCGACGGCCTACATCGGAATCGCCCGGGCGCTCGGGCTGGGCGAGGTGACAACGATGCTGACGAGTGTCACGGACAGCGTGCGCCGCCGCGTGCGCGGCCGGGTTGGCAGCACCACCGCCTAGCATGAGGCCATTACGGTGCACGTTCGAAGCAGGCGGACAGGGAGGTCCGGGCCGCGATGACGGTCGAGCCTGGCCGGCTGCTGGCTGGTCGCTACCGGGTCGAGGACCTGCTCTCCGACCGCGCCGGTGCGCGCTCGTGGCGGGCCGTCGACGAGGTGCTGCGGCGGTCGGTAGCCGTTGACATCCTGCCGGGGGACGCACCGCGGGCGGCTGCCCTGCTCGACGCTGCGCGGCGGTCGGCGGTGGTGACGGACGGGCGCTTCCTGCGCGTGCTCGACGCGGCGGAGGAGGGCGGCGACGCCTACGTCGTGCGGGAGTGGGCGCGCGGGGAGTCACTCGACCTGATCCTCGCCGCCGGCCCGCTCCCGCACCGACGGGCCGGCTGGCTGGTGCGGGAGGTCGCCGCGGCGCTCACGGCTGCGCACGCGCATCGCATCCACCACCTGCGGCTGATCCCGGAGAACGTCGTCGTCACCGACACCGGAGCGGTGAAGGTGGTGGGCCTGGCGACCGAGGCGGCACTGCACGGGGTGCGCCACGCCGACCCCGAGGCGGAGGACGTCCGCGACCTCGGGCGACTCCTCTACGCATGTCTGGTGGCCCGCTGGCCGGGAGGCCGGTGCGGGGCGCTGGCCGCCGCGCCGAGCGAGCACGGTCGGGTGCTGCGGCCTCGTCAGGTGCGCGCCGGCGTCCCGCGCGCGCTCGACGCGGTATGTGACCAGCTGCTCGGCGACGCGCCACGGGAGGAGGGACCACCGCTGCGACACGCGTGCGGCGGGGTGGCGCTCGCAGCCCCGGGACCGCGAGGCTCGCCACCGAGCCCGATCGCGGAACCCAGCGCCGCGGCGACGTCGGCCGCGTGTCGCAGCGG
>JALYMZ010000123.1 GCA_030773435.1 Actinomycetota bacterium
CGTCCCGCCCTGTGGACGCCGCCGGCGCGCGTGTCCATGTCGGGGAAGATGCCGCCACTGTTGGGAGTTGTGCCGAGTGAGCTGGGTGCACCCGAGCCGTGAGGAGTGTCGTCGTGTCCCTGTCGCCGCTGGTAGAGCCGGCCGCCGCATTGTCCGTCGAGGAGGTACGCCGCTACAGCCGGCACCTGATCATCCCCGACGTCGGGATGGCGGGGCAGAAGCGGCTGAAGAACGCCAAGGTGCTCGTCATCGGCGCCGGCGGACTCGGCAGCCCGGCGCTGCTCTACCTCGCGGCGGCCGGCGTCGGCACCCTCGGGATCGTCGACTTCGACACCGTCGACGAGTCGAACCTGCAGCGACAGGTGATCCACGGGCACAGCGACGTGGGAACGTCCAAGGCGCGCTCGGCACGGGCGGCGATCGCCGAGGTCAACCCGCTGGTCGACGTGGTGGTCCACGAGACGCGGCTGGACAACGAGAACGTGCTGGCGATCTTCGCCGACTACGACCTCATCATCGACGGCACGGACAACTTCGCCACCCGGTACCTCGTCAACGACGCCGCGGTGCTGCTCGGTAAGCCCTACATCTGGGGGTCGATCTACCGCTTCGACGGCCAGGCGTCGGTGTTCTGGGCGGAGCACGGACCGTGCTATCGCTGCCTGTACCCCGAGCCGCCGCCGCCCGGCATGGTCCCCTCGTGCGCCGAAGGGGGCGTGCTGGGGGTGCTGTGCGCCTCCATCGGGTCGATCCAGGTGAACGAGGCCATCAAGCTCATCACCGGCATCGGCGAGCCCCTGCTGGGCAGGTTGATCGTGTACGACGCGCTGGAGATGGAGTACCGCAAGCTGGCCGTGCGCAAAGACCCCGGCTGCGCCATCTGCGGCGACCGGCCCACGATCACGGGTCTGGTCGACTACGAGGCGTTCTGCGGCGCGGTGTCCGAGGACGCCGCGGACGCCGTGGTGGGCTCGACGATCTCGGTGCGTCAGCTGCAGGAGTGGCTGCACGAGCGCGAACGGGGTGAGCGCGACTTTGTGCTCGTCGACGTGCGGGAGCCGAACGAGCGGGAGATCAACGAGATCCCCGGCTCGGTGCTGATCCCCAAGGGCGACTTCCTCGCCGGCACCGGCTTGGCTGAGCTGCCGCAGGACAAGCAGGCGGTGTTCTACTGCAAGGTCGGCGGCCGGTCGGCGGAGGTGCTCGCGGTGGCGAAGGGAGCCGGTTTCGCCGACGCCGTGCACGTCGGGGGCGGGGTCTCCGCGTGGGTAAACCAGGTCGACCCCTCCCAGCCGGCGTACTGACCCGCTGCCGCCGCTGCCTCCGGCCCTGCTCCGGCCGCGCCCACGCCACGCCGCCCGCCACGCCGCCCCCGCCGCCTCCGGTGCCATTTCGCCTGCTAGCCACCCGTTTCGGGCCTCCCCGCGCCACATTTAGCCGGGCAAGGCCCGATGTGGCTGGGGAAGTCGGCGGGATCAGGCTGCAGGAGCAGCGCCATCGCGCCGGGCAGACTGAGCGGGTGCACTTTGACGGGTACGTCGAGGCGGTGCTCGCCGTCGTCGAACAGGTGCCGGCGGGCCGGGTGACCAGTTACGGCACCATCGCCGAGTACCTCGGTGCCGCCGGCCCACGCCAGGTCGGCGCCGTCCTGGCGGCGTACGGCGCCGCTGTGCCCTGGTGGCGTGTGGTCCGTGCCGACGGGACCCTGCCGGACCGCCATCGCGCTCAGGCGCACGCGCGGTACCGCGAGGAGGGCACCCCGCTGCACGACCGGTCCCGGCATCCCCGGGTCGACATGGCCCGCGCGCACTGGGAGCCGGCCCCACCGCGCCAGCCCTGACCAGCTGTCGGCGCACCGTGGTGAGATCAGCCGCGTGCTCGACACCACCGTCCGTTACCGCCTGGTGCGCCGCCCCCGCGACCCAGTCGCGGCACCGGACCTCGACGAGAGCCAGCGGGCCGTCCTGCAGCACGCCGGCGGTCCGCTGCTGGTGCTCGCCGGCCCCGGCACGGGCAAGACCACCACGCTGGTCGAGGCGGTGGTCGACCGGGTCGAGCGCCGGGGCCTCGCTCCGCACCAGGTCCTGGTGCTGACCTTCTCCCGCAAGGCCGCCGAGGAGCTGCGTGACCGCATCACCGGAAGGCTCGCGCGCACCGTCGCGACGCCGCTGAGCTCGACGTTCCACTCGTTCTGCTATGCGCTGGTACGCCGGTTCCAGCCGCCGGAGGCCTTCGCCCGCCCGCTGCAGCTGTTGTCGGCACCGGAGCAGGACCTGCGTATCCGTGAACTGCTCGCCGGCAGCCGAGACTCCGGTCACGTGAGGTGGCCACCCGCGCTCGACGCTGCGCTGCGCACCCGTGGCCTGGCCGAGGAGGTCCGGACGGTGCTGGCGCGGGCGCGTGAGCGGTCCCTCGATCCCGACGACCTGCGGCGCGCCGGCGCGGCGGCCGGGCGGGCCGAGTGGTCGGCGGTCGGAGACTTCTTCGATGAGTACCTCGACGTGCTCGACGCCCAGCACGTCGTCGACTACGCCGAGCTGGTCCACCGGGCGATGCTGCTCGTGGAGCAGCCGGCGGTGCAGGCGATCCTGCATTCCGAGCTGCGTGCCGTCTTCGTCGACGAGTTCCAAGACACCGACCCCGTCCAGGTCCGGCTGCTGCAGGCGCTGGCCGGCGGTGGCCGTGATCTCGTCGCCTTCGGCGACCCGGACCAGTCGATCTACGGGTTCCGAGGTGCCGACGTGCGCGGCATCCTGCGCTTCCCGCAGGACTTCCGCCGCAGCGATGGCGCGCCCGCCGACGTCGTCGCACTCACCGCCACCCGCCGGTTCGGCGCGCGGCTGCTGGTGGCCTCGCGCCGGGTCGCGGCCGGTCTGGGGCTGCCCGGCAGCATCGACCGGGCGGTCTTCGAGGCGTTCCGGTCCCCGGCGTCGGACGGATGCCCCTACGGGGACGGCCGCGTCGAGGCCTTCACCTGCTCCTCGTCGGGTGCCGAGCTCGACCACGTCGCCGACCTGCTACGCCGGGCCCGCCTCGAGGACGACGTGCCGTGGTCGCAGATGGCGGTGCTGGTCCGGTCCGGCGTGCGCTCGATCCCGCCGCTGCGCCGGGCGCTGGTCTCCGCCGGCGTGCCCGTCGCGGTCGGTGCCGACGAGATCCCGCTGCGGTGCGAGCCGGCGGTCCAGCCGCTGCTGCTCGCCCTGCGTGTCGCCGCCGACCCCGCAGCTTTGACCCCCGAGGCGGCGCGGGCCCTGCTGCTGTCTCCGCTGGGTGACCTCGACGCCGGAGCCGTACGCCGGTTGGCGCGGCTGCTGCGCGCCGACGCCGCCGGGCCGGCGGGTCAGCCGCCGCACGGCTCGTCCGACGAGCTGTTGGTCCAGGCCCTGGGTGATCCCGCCGTGCTGGCCACCGAGCGCGACGACGCTGCGGTCAAGGCCCACCGCGTCGCCAGGCTGCTCGCCCGCGCCCGCGCCACGCTGCAGGCCGGCGAGCCGGCGGAGCAGGCGCTGTGGTCGCTGTGGGCCGGCACCACCTGGCCACGGCGGATGCGTGCGGCCGTCGACCGCGGCGGCGCGGCCGCCCGCAGCGCCCACCGCGACCTCGACGCGGTGTGCGCACTGTTCGAGCTGGCGGCGCGGGCGGAGGAGCGCAGCGAACATCGAGGTGCCCGCTCCTTCCTCGCCGAGCTGGAGAGCCAGCAGGTCCCCGGCGACACCCTCGCCGACCGGGGGTCGCGCGGCGACGCCGTGCGGGTGCTCACCGCACACCGGGCCAAGGGCCTGGAGTGGCGGGTGGTTGTCGTCACCGGGGTACAGGAGGACGTCTGGCCCGACCTGCGCCGGCGCGGCTCACTCCTGCAGGCTGACCGGCTGGGCGGGGACGGGCTGCGGCCACCGGTGTCCGCGGCGCAGCTGCTCGCCGAGGAGCGGCGACTGTTCTACGTCGCCGTGACCCGGGCCCGGGAACGGCTCGTGGTCACCGCCGTCCGCTCCCCGGACACCGACGGCGACCAGCCGTCGCGGCTGCTCGACGAGCTCGGGGTGCCGGTCACCCACCGGTCGGGGCGTCCCGCCCGGCCGCTGTCGCTGTCGGGCGTGGTCGGCGCGCTGCGCCGCGTCGCCACCGATCCGGCCACCTCGCCGGCGCTGCGCCGAGCTGCCGCCGCCCGGCTGGCGAGGTTGGCCGACGAGCAGGTCGGCGGCGAGCCTCTCGTCCCGCAGGCCGATCCCTCTTCCTGGTGGGGGTTGCACGAGCTCACCGAACCCGACACGCCGGTCCGTCCAGCCGAACAGCCCCTGGCGCTGTCCGGCAGCGCGGTCGCAGGGCTGGGCGAGTGCCCGCTGCGCTGGTTCCTCGCGCGCGAGGCCGCCGGCCAGTCCGCCGGCTCCAGCGCCCAGGGTTTCGGCAAGGTCGTGCACGTGCTGGCCGAGGCCGTCGCCTCGGGCCGGGTCGCTCCCGACGTCGACGTGTTGAGCGGGCACCTCGACGCCGTGTGGCCTCGGCTGCAGTTCGCTGCCCGCTGGGTCGCCGACCGCGAGCGGGCCGTGGCCGAGCAGGCGCTGCGCCGCTTCGTCGCGTGGCACACCGGCCGTCCCGGGCGTGACCTGCTCGCCGCCGAGCACCGGTTCGAGGTCACCGTCCCGGTCACGCTGCCGGACGGCCGCGTGGACCACGCGCACCTGCGCGGGTCGATCGACCGGTTGGAGGTCGCCGACGACGGCAGCGTCGT
>JALYMZ010000124.1 GCA_030773435.1 Actinomycetota bacterium
CAGGAAGGCGTGCACGTCCCCGTCGACCGCGCGGATCCGGTCCAGATGGGCCTGCGTGACCTCGACCGAGGAGGTGTCGCCGGAGCGGATCGCCGCGGCCAGCGCGTGGGCTCCCAAGCGGGTCAGCTCGGTCACGCCTCATCCCCGAGGATCTGCGGCACCCGGAAGCGCTGCTCCTCCGTTGCGGGCGCGGCGGCCAAGGCGTCGGCGGCGGGCAGTCCAGGCCGGGACTCGTCGGGGCGGAACACGTTGCGCAGCGGCACGGCGTGCGACGACGGCGGGATGTCGGCGGCGGCTACCTCGCTGACCTGCGCTACGGCGTCGAGAATCACGGCGAGCTGCGGCGCCAGCCGGTCCAGCTCGGCATCGGTGAGGTCGATGCGGGCCAGGTCGGCGAGGCGCGCGACCTCCTCGCGGGTCATGGCGGGACGCTGTGGCATGCGGTCCCTCACTCCGTGGTTGGGTGCTCCGACCGGGGTAACTCTAGAGACTGCCGTGCGCCCTCGGCGACGATCCCGGCGTGAGCCAAGTAATACCATGTTGCACATGGACCGGGTGGGTGTCCGAGAGCTGCGGCTCAACGCCAGCGAGCTGCTGCGGCGGGTAGCGGCCGGCGAGTCGATCGAGATCACCAAGCGGGGGCGAGTGATCGCATTGCTCGCGCCGGCCAGAGCCGGCGACGACGTGCGGCAGCATCTCATCGACACCGGGCAACTGATCCCGGGCAGAGGCCGTCTCCGCGAGGTGGAGCCGAAGCCCGTGACGGCCAGCTCGATCAGCCAGGCGCTCGCCGAGATGCGAGCGGACGAGCGGTGACGATCTACCTGGACTCGTCCGCGCTGGTGAAGCTCCTCGTCGAGGAGGCAGAGACCGCGTCCCTGCGGGACTACCTCGACACGCATCCACATTCGGCGCTGGTCAGCAGCGCGCTCATCCTGGTGGAGGTGAACCGGGCCGCGCGGCTCGTCTCCGCCGAACTGGCAGCCGACGCAGCCGAACTCTGTAGCGAGGTCGACGTGATCCCGATCAGTCCGGACCTCCTCGTCGAAGCCGGCGTCCTGGAGCCGAGGACGCTGCGCAGCCTCGATGCGATCCACCTCGCGTCAGCTCTGCGCACGGCCCGGCACGGGCGCACGGCATTCGTCGTGTACGACGTCCGGCTGCTGGAGGCCGCCGAGGCAGCGGGCCTCGCGACCGCCTCGCCGGGGCGATAGCCACGGGACTCCGCGGTGCCGGTGACGGGCGCGGACGTCAGTGCGCGGCGGTGGCAACCGCACGAGCGGCGTCCGGACCGTCGTCGAGCAGCACGGTGAAGCCGGCCTCGTCGAGCACCGGTACGCCGAGCTGCACCGCCTTGTCGTGCTTGGACCCGGGCGACTCCCCGGCCACCACGAAATCTGTCTTCCTCGACACCGACCCGGTGGCCTTGCCGCCGCGCGCCGTGATGGCCTCCTTCGCCTCGTCCCGGGACAAGCCGGCGAGCGATCCGGTGATCACCACGGTCAGCCCCTCCAGCGTGCGCGGCACCGAGGTGTCCGACTCCTCGGCCATCCGGACGCCGGTCGCCGCCCACTTCTCCACGACCTCCCGGTGCCAGTCGACCGTGAACCACTCCCGCAGCGCGCGCGCGATCGTCGGACCGACGCCGTCCACGCCGGCGAGAGTCTGCTCGTCGGCGGCCGCGATCGCCTCCATCGACCCGAACCCGCGCGCCAGCGCCTGCGCGGCGGTCGGGCCGACGTGCCGGATCGACAGCGCGACCAGCACCCGCCACAGCGGCCGGTGCTTGGCCTCCTCGAGGTTGGCCAGCAGCCGGGCGCCGTTCGCCGACAGGCTGCCGTCCTTGCGGCGGAACAGCGGGACCTGCAGCAGCTTCACCTCGTCCAGGCCGAACACGTCGCCCTCGTCGTGCACGACGCCGCCGTCGAGGAGCGCGGTGGCGGCCTCGTAGCCCAGCACCTCGATGTCGAACGCTCCGCGTCCGGCGACGTGGAACAGCCGCTCCCGCAGCTGCGCCGGGCAGGACCGGGTGTTCGGGCAGCGGATGTCGGCGTCGCCCTCCCGCTCCGGCCGCAGCGCGGTGCCGCACTCCGGGCACGCGGTCGGCATCACGAACGGCCGCTCGCTGCCGTCGCGCAGGTCGACGACCGGGCCGACGATCTCGGGGATCACGTCGCCGGCCTTGCGCAGCACCACGGTGTCGCCGATGAGCACCCCCTTGCGGGCCACCTCGGCGGCATTGTGCAGCGTCGCCATCTCCACTGTGGACCCCGAGACGCGGACCGGGCGCATCACCGCGTACGGCGTCACCCGGCCGGTGCGGCCGACGTTGACCCGGATGTCCAGCAGCTCGGTGTTGACCTCCTCCGGCGGGTACTTCACCGCCAGCGCCCACCGCGGCGCCCGGGACGTGGAGCCGAGCCGGCGCTGCAGCGCCACCTGGTCGACCTTCACCACGACGCCGTCGATCTCGTGCTCGACCGAGTGCCGGTGCGTGCCGTAGTGGTCGACGTACGCCTGCACCTCGGCCAGGTCGGCGACGACCCGCACCCGCTCGCTGACCGGCAGCCCCCAGGAGCCCAGGGCGGCGTAGGCCTGCGACTGCCGCTGCGGCTCGAACCCCCGCCTTGCGCCCAGCCCGTGGCACACCATGCGCAGCGGCCGCGTCGCGGTGACCTTGGGGTCCTTCTGCCGCAGCGACCCCGCCGCCGCGTTGCGCGGGTTCGCGAACGGTGCCTTGCCGGCCTCGACCAGCGCCGCGTTGAGCTCCTCGAACCCGGCCACCGGGAAGAAGATCTCGCCCCGTACCTCGACCAGCTCCGGGACCGGGAACTCCGCGCCGGCGGTGAGCCGCTGCGGCACACCGCGGATCGTGCGGACGTTCGGGGTGACGTCCTCCCCGACCCGGCCGTCACCACGGGTGGCGGCGCGCACCAGCCGGCCGGCCTCGTAGGTGAGGCTCACCGCCAGGCCGTCGACCTTGAGCTCGCAGAGGTAGTCGGCACCGGCGCCGACCTCCTTCTCGACCCGGCGCGCCCACGCCACCAGCTCGTCGCCGGAGAAGGCGTTGTCGAGGCTCATCATCGGCTGGTGGTGCTCGACCGGCGTGAACTCGGTCGACACCGCACCGCCGACCTTCTGGGTCGGCGAGTCCGGCGTGCGCAGGTCGGGGTGCCGCTGCTCCAGCTCCTCCAGCTCACGCATCAGCTCGTCGAACTCGCGGTCGCTGACCGTGGGGCGGTCGAGGACGTAGTAGCGCCAGCGGTGGTCCTCGACCACTTCGGCCAGCTCCCGGTGCCGCTCCCGAGCCGCGGCCGGCGCTGGCTCCGGCACTTGTGGTGCCGCGTCCGGGGCGGCGCGGAGCTGCTCGCTCACGAGCTCATCCTGGCGCCCGGGTCCGACACCTCGCCGGCAAGGTTCCGGGCGATTCGCCGGGCCAGCCGCAGCGCCGTCCTGGCCCACGCGGGGTCCGCACCGGCCAGGCCGCAGGCGGGGGTCACCACGGCGCCTGCTGCCGGCCGCGGGGCATCCACGCCGAGATCGTCCAGCAGCCGCTGCACCCGTGCGGTGAGGTCGCGGTCGGTCGGTGACACCGGCGGCTGGGTGGCGGGTACGGCGCCGAGCCAGAGGCCGACCCCGGCGTCGACGGCGCGGCTGTACTCGTCGTACTGCTCGCCGCTGATCAGCGCCAGGTCGACCGACAGCGCGCGGAACCCGGCCTCCGTGAGCACCGCCACCGGCACTCGCGCCGCGCAGCAGTGGGCCACCGGCGCGGCACCTGCGCTGACGACGGCGTCGACGACCCACCCCAGCACCTCGCCCGCCACCGAGCCCCCCACCGCGCGGTGCCGGTGCAGCCCGCTGGCGGTGGGTACCTCACCCGCGAGCACCGCCGGCAGGGCCGGCTCGTCGACCTGGACGACCAGCTCCGCCCGGGACAGCCGTCGCTTGACGTCGCGGACGTGGCGGCTGATCCCCTCGGCCAGCGACTGCTCCAGGTCGCGGCGGGCCCCCGGATCGGCG
>JALYMZ010000125.1 GCA_030773435.1 Actinomycetota bacterium
ACCCGCTCGATGTTCCGTGGCGGTTTCCGGCCGCCGCCCGGTGGTGGTGGCACGACGTTCGACCTCGGTGACCTCTTCGGCGCCGGGCGCGGTGCCGGGGCCGGTGGCCTGGGCGACCTGCTCGGCGACATCTTCTCCGGCGGGGGTTCGCGGCGTACGACGAGCCAGCCGCGCCGCGGCGCCGACGTGGAGACCGAGGCGTCGATCACGTTCCGCCAGGCGCTCGACGGGGTCACCGTGCCGCTGCGGATGACCAGCGACGCGCCGTGCCCGGCGTGCTCGGGCACCGGGGCGCGGGCCGGCACCGTGCCGACCGTGTGCCCGACCTGCTCCGGGACCGGGATGCACACGGTCAACCCGGGCAGCGGGTTCGCGGTGACCGAGCCGTGCCCGCAGTGCCGTGGCCGCGGGCTGGTGGTGGCCGACCCGTGCCCGGTCTGCCACGGCTCGGGACGCGGTACGTCGACGCGGACCATGCAGGTGCGCATGCCGGCGGGCGTGCGCGACGGCCAGCGGATCCGGCTGCGCGGCAAGGGCGCGCCGGGGGAGCGTGGCGGCCCCGCAGGTGACCTGTACGTGCTCGTGCACGTCGCGCCACACCCGGTGTTCGGCCGCAGCGGCGACAACCTGACCGCGACGGTGCCGATCACGTTCGCCGAGGCGGCCCTCGGTAGCGAGATCCGGGTGCCGACGCTGGACGGCGGGCCGGTGACACTGAAGATCCCGCCGGGCACGCCGAACGGCCGCACGTTCCGCGCTCGCGGCCGTGGTGCGCGTCACCGTGACGGCACCCGCGGCGACCTGCTGGTCACGGTCGAGGTCGAAGTGCCGGAGTCGCTGAGCGAGAGAGCGCGTGAGGCGCTGGAGGGCTTCCGGGCCGCGGCTGGTGGCGCCGACCCACGAGCCGAGCTGTTCGCGCAGGCGGCTGAGTGACGATGGTCAACTTCGAGTTCTCCCGCGACGACGCGCCGGTGTTCGTCATCAGCGTGGCGGCGGAGCTCACCGGCATGCACCCGCAGACGCTGCGCGGCTACGACCGGATGGGGCTGGTGTCGCCGGGCCGCACCGTCGGTGGCGGCCGCCGGTACTCCTGGCGCGACATCGAGCAGCTGCGCGAGGTCGCGCGGCTGACGTCGCAGGGCATCGGCCTGGAGGGGGTGCGGCGCATCCTCGAGCTGCAGAACGAGGTGGACCGGCTGCGCGAGCGCACGCAGGCGCTCGAGGCCGCACTCGAGTCGGCGCTGCGCGCCAGCACGACCGGAACGCAGCTGCCGGTGGTGGCGCCGCCGCCGTCCGCGGCCGTGGTGCGGTGGCGCCGCTCCACCGGCTGAGCGACGGCTCCCCGGCGGGCATCGGCAGCGACACGCGGGCGCGTCACCGACCGGATTGCCGGGCCGCGGCGAGACAATGCAGTCATGCGCCAGGCAGGGATGCGCCAGGCAGTCCTGCGCGAGGCAGTCCTGCGCGACGTGGTACGCCGTGCCGGAGCCGCTGCCTGCGCCGGCGTCCTCGTCGTGCTCGGCGCCTGCTCGGCGAAGCCCGCACCGCAGCCCACCGACACCGCAGCGTCCGAACGGCCGACGCCGTCCGGAACGGCTGCTCCGACACCGAAACGGCCGGATCCCGATCCGCCGGTCGCGGCCGAACCGCGGCTGCAGCCGGCCGCCGCCGACCTCGCCGACTTCACCTGTGCCGAGCGGCGCACCGGTCGCTGGGTGGCCAGCGGCACGATCACGAACTCCGGCGATCAGCCGATGCTCTACACGCTGACGGTCGTCACCGTGCGCGGCGACACGGACGTGGTGGGCGAGCGGATCGACGACTTCCGGCTCGCCGCCGGCGAGACGGTGGCGTTCGACTGGCCGAAGGTCACTGGGCGGGACGCCGACGCCTGCCACCCGCGCCTGCAGCGCACGCGGCCGCGCTGACACCGCCGTAGGCCTCGGTCCGGGGGCCTCGGCGGTGCACCACCGTTGTCTGTCAGTCCCCGGTACACCGCAGGCGGCAGCAGCGCCACGCAACCTGCGCGTGCCGGCGGCCGGCAACCGGCGCCGCAGCGGGGTTGAGCGGAATGCACTCAACTTCCCCGGCGTTGCTCTGAGTACGACGTCAGACGTCGCACCGAGACTGCATCACATCCCGAAGGGGCGCGCGTAGATGGACCTGAACAAGCTCACCACCCGCAGCCAGGAGGCCGTGGCCGCCGCCGTACGGCAGGCCACCCGCACCGGCAACCCGGCTGTGGAGCCGGCGCACCTGCTCGCTGCCCTGCTCGACCAGCCGGAGAGCACCGCCCCGGCGCTGCTGCGCGCGATCGGCGCCGACCCCGCCGACGTCCGCCGCCAGGCCGCCGACCTCGTCACCAAGCTTCCCGCCGTGAGCGGGACGACGGTGTCCACGCCGTCCACCGGCCGCGCCTTCGTCCAGGCGCTCGACGCCGCCCAGGACCGCGCCACCGCACTGGGCGACGAGTTCGTCTCCACCGAGCACCTGCTCGTTGGGCTGGCCACGGTGGCCAGCCCGGTCAAGGAGCTGCTCGCCTCCGTCGGAGCGACCGCCGATGCGCTGCTCGAGGCGTTCACCGAGGTGCGCGGCAACGCCCGGGTCACCAGCAAGGACCCCGAGGGCACCTACCAGGCGCTGGAGAAGTACGGCGTCGACCTGACCGAGCGCGCCGAGGCCGGACGGCTCGACCCGGTGATCGGCCGGGACGCCGAGATCCGGCGCGTCGTCCAGGTGCTGTCTCGTCGTACCAAGAACAACCCGGTGCTGATCGGCGAGCCGGGCGTCGGCAAGACCGCGGTCGTGGAGGGCCTCGCTCAGCGCATCGTCGCCGGTGACGTGCCGGAGTCACTGCGCGGGCGTCGCCTGGTCGCCCTCGACCTGGCCGCGATGGTCGCCGGCGCGAAGTACCGCGGCGAGTTCGAGGAGCGGCTCAAGGCCGTGCTGGAGGAGATCAAGTCCAGCGACGGCCAGGTGATCACGTTCATCGACGAGCTGCACACGGTGGTCGGTGCCGGGGCTGGCGGCGACTCCGCCATGGACGCCGGCAACATGCTCAAGCCGATGCTCGCCCGCGGCGAGCTGCGCATGATCGGCGCCACCACCCTCGACGAGTACCGCGAGCGGATCGAGAAGGACCCGGCGCTGGAGCGCCGCTTCCAGCAGGTCTTCGTCGGCGAGCCGAGCGTGGAGGACACCATCGCGATCCTGCGCGGGCTGAAGGAGCGCTACGAGGCGCACCACAAGGTGGCGATCTCTGACGCCGCGCTGGTGGCCGCGGCCACGCTGTCCAACCGCTACATCACCGGCCGGCAGCTGCCCGACAAGGCCATCGACCTCGTCGACGAGGCGTCCAGCCGGCTGCGGATGGAGATCGACTCCTCCCCGGTCGAGATCGACGAGCTGCGCCGCGCCGTGGACCGGCTGAAGATGGAGGAGCTGGCGCTGGAGCGCGAGGACGACCCCGCCTCGGTGGAGCGGCTGGCCCGGCTGCGTGAGGAGCTCGCCGACCAGGAGGAGCAGCTGCGCGCGCTGGAGGCCCGCTGGGAGCAGGAGAAGCAGGGGCTGAACCGCGTCGGCGAGCTCAAGCAGCGCATCGACGAGCTGCGCACCCAGGCCGAGCGCGCCCAGCGGGAGAGCGACTACGAGACCGCCAGCCGGCTCATCTACGCCGAGATCCCGGCGCTCGAGCGGCAGCTGGAGGAGGCCGCCGCGTCCGCCGACGAGGTCGACCCCATGGTGCACGAGGAGGTCGGCGCGGACGAGATGGCCGAGGTCGTGGCGTCCTGGACCGGCATCCCCACCGGCCGGCTGCTGGAGGGCGAGACCGGCAAGCTGCTGCGCATGGAGGAGGAGATCGGCCGCCGGCTCGTCGGCCAGCGCCAGGCGGTCACCGCGGTCTCCGACGCCGTCCGCCGCGCCCGCGCCGGCATCTCCGACCCCGACCGGCCCACCGGCTCGTTCCTGTTCCTCGGCGCGACCGGTGTCGGCAAGACCGAGCTGGCCAAGGCGCTCGCGGATTTCCTGTTCGACGACGAGCGGGCGATGGTGCGCATCGAAATGAGCGAGTACATGGAAAAGCACGCCGTGTCCCGCCTCGTCGGCGCACCGCCGGGCTACGTCGGCTACGACGAGGGCGGCCAGCTGACCGACACGATCCGCCGCCGGCCGTACGCCGTCGTCCTGCTCGACGAGATCGAGAAGGCGCACACCGACGTCTTCAACATCCTGCTGCAGGTGCTCGACGACGGGCGGCTGACCGACGGACAGGGCCGGACCGTCGACTTCACCAACGCGGTCCTGATCATGACGTCGAACCTGCCCGGCGACCCGGCGGAGTTCTTCAAGCCGGAGTTCGTCAACCGCATCGACGAGATCGTGCGCTTCCGCGCCCTCACCGCGGACGACATCGCGCAGGTGCTCGACATCCAACTCCACCAGCTGGAGACCCGCCTGGCCGAGCGCAAGCTCCTCCTCGAGGTGAGCGAGGACGCCCGGCGCTGGCTCGCCGAGCGCGGCTACGACCCCGACTACGGCGCGCGACCGCTCAAGCGACTGATCTCGCACACGATCGTCGACCCGCTCGCGCTCGAGCTGCTGTCCGGGGTGTACCGGGACGGCGACACGGTGCACGTCGACGTCGCCGGCGACGAGCTCGTCCTCAAGTGAGGGCGGGCAAGATCAGATGTTCGACGCGTCCGGCGGCACGTCCGCCGGCGCCGGTCGGGGACCCCCCGCCCGGCGCCGTGGCCGAGGAAGGCCGCCGGCATCCGCGGTGCGGGAGGTGTCACGAGTGCTCCCCTGGTGGCTGCGGGTGTCCCTGTGTCACGGACAGCCGCAGCCGTGTCAGGCGTGCCTAGTACTCCAGCCGTAGATCGTGATCTTGTGCGTGTCGGTGCCGGGAATGAGACGGCCACCGCCTGATCATCTCGGGTTGTGTCGACT
>JALYMZ010000126.1 GCA_030773435.1 Actinomycetota bacterium
ATGCACTACTTCACCCCTGGAGCCACCCTGGCCGAACATCTCGCCGTCGACGGCGCGATCGCACTCGCGCAGGTGATGGCCTCCGGCGAGCGGGACCGGCTGCGGGTATGTGCGGCGCCGGACTGCACGCAGGTGCTCGTCGACCTGTCCCGCAACCGGTCCAAGCGCTACTGCGACGCGCGCACGTGCGGGAACCGGCTGCACGTCGCGGCCTACCGGGAGCGCCGCCGCGCGGCCGCCGGCTGAGCGTCACGGGTCGGCGTCGCCGCCCTCCTGCTCCGCCCACCTGGACATGACCTCGGCGGTCACCGGACCCGGCGCCTCGAGGTCCCGGTCGTCGCAGCGGTGCACCGCCTGGACGTCGCGGGTGGTCGACGCGAGCACGATCTCGTCGGCGCGCTGGAGGATCTCGATCGGCGCGTCGCGCTCGACGCCGCCGTACCACTCCAGCACCAACGCCCGGGTGACCCCGGCCAGGCAGCCGGACGCCAGGGTGGGCGTCACCAGCTCACCGTCGAGCACGTAGAAGACGTTGGAGCCGGTGGCCTCGCACAGCTGGCCGGCGGTGTTGGCGAAGATCGCCTCGCTGGCGCCGTGTCGCTCGGCATGGGTCAGCGCCACGACGTTCTCGGCGTACGACGTGGTCTTGAGCCCGGTGAGGGCGCCACGCTCGTTGCGCGCCCACGGCACGGTGACGACCGCGGTCGACGGCGGCGGGGGGTCCATGGCCGCGGCGACGACGACGAGGGTCGCCCCCTCGTCACCGCGGTTCGAGCCCAGCGGCGACACGCCGCCGGTGACGGTGATGCGGACCCGGCCGAGGTCGAGGTGCTGGCCGGCAAGGACGGCGTCGACCGCCTCGCGGACCTGGTCGTGGTCCGGCGCCGACAGGCCCAGCCCGGTGGCCGACCGGGTGAGCCGCTGCAGGTGTCGGGTCAGGGCGAACGGCCGGTTGCCTACCACCTTGACTGTCTCGAAGACACCGTCGCCGACCGTGAGGCCGTGGTCGAGGACGCTCAGCGCCGGCTCCCGCGGATCGGTGAGGAGGAGTCCGTCGACCCATGCGCGCATGGTGCTCCCTCGCTGGTACGGCGGTGCCGCGGCGGTCCTGCTCACCGTAGCGGCCCCGTCTCGCCTGTTGATTGGTGCGGGGGCGACGATCGGCTAGAGTGCTTCATCGCACCGCAGGCTGCGGCCTGCCTGGGGCACGCGGACGTGGCTCAGCTGGTAGAGCATCACCTTGCCAAGGTGAGGGTCGCGGGTTCGAATCCCGTCGTCCGCTCGGATCGGGTCACAGCAGGCCTGTCCTGGTGGAGTGGCCGAGAGGCGAGGCAACGGCCTGCAAAGCCGTCTACACGGGTTCAAATCCCGTCTCCACCTCGGTCACGCCCGATCGGCTCGATCGGGTGGCTGCCTGAGCAGGGCACGGGCGATTGGCGCAGTGGTAGCGCGCTTCCTTGACACGGAAGAGGTCACTGGTTCAAACCCAGTATCGCCCACCAGAGCAAAACCGCAGGTCACAGCCGCAAAAGAGCCCCTCAGCCAATCGGCTCGAGGGGCTTCTTCGTCCCGCTGTCGGCTTATCTGTCGGCTTATCCCTCATCCGGTGACCGCTTTCGGTCGGTCGCGGGCAGCTCGAACAGCGTCTCCATGATCGCGGTTCCCTCGGTGAGCACCGGCCGGAGCTGCTTGCGGTAGACCAGCTCGGTCACCTTGGTGCTGCTGTGCCCGACCACCCGGGCGATGGCCTCCATCGATGCGCCGGCGTCGCTCATCAGGGAGACGAAGGAGTGCCGCATCTCCCGCGGCGTCCATTCGTGAGCCTCCAGACCGACCTCCTTGCACAGCGCCCGGAAGGACCGGCGCACGTTCGCCTAGTCGAGCGCGGTCCCCGTGCTCGTGCAGAAGACCAGGCCGCGCTCGACGTCTTGACCCTTACCCGCCATCTGCGCCCGATGCTTCTCGAGGATCTCGACGCACTGGGCGGGCAAACCGATGGTGCGGCGCGACAGTCGCGTCTTGGTGTCGCCACCGGCTCGCACCGAGCGCCAGACCCGGATGCTCGGAGGTAGCGGCGGCACCGCGTCAGGGTTGCCCTCCAGGTCCACGTGGTCCCAGGTGAGTGCCCGAAGCTCCTCGTTCCGGACTCCGATCAGGAGCGCGAGGGTCACGTAGACGCCCAGTGGATGCCGGTCGCAGGCGCTCAGGACGGCGCGAGCCTGCTCCAGCGTCATGGCCTTGGAGGGGCGGCCACCCGCCCCGGTCGGCGCCGTCACCAGCTCGGCGACGTTGCGACTCACCATGTCGCGAGCTTGGGCCCAACGAATCGCGCGGCGCAGGATCGCGAGGACCTTCTGCAGAGTCGAGGTGCTCAACCGGTCGCGGTGGGCGGCCAGCATCCGGTCGACGTCGCTCGCCTTCAGCTGACGCAGGCTCTTCTTCCCGATGAGCGGCACGATGTGCTGCTCCGCAAGGTGGCGGTTCGTGGCGACGGTCTTGTCGTCACGTCCGTTGAGCCCGTGGGCCAGCCACTGCTGGATCAGCTCAGCCACGGTCACGGGGCGCTGGGCGAGGTCGACGCCGCGCTCGAGCTCTTGGAGCATCGCCTTGACCTTCTTCTGGACCTCCGCCTTGGTCTTGGCGGTCACCGTGCGTCGCTGTTGCCGTCCCTGCGAGGTGTAGCCCACCGTCACGGCCCCGACCCAGCGTTGACGGCTCTCCGACCAGTAGATGGCGCCGTTGCCCTTGTCACGCCGTCTTGCCATGCCCCGCCGCTCCTCGCAGTAGCCGGGCGACGTACTCGTCGAGGGAGCGCGCCGGAACCCGGTGACTCTTGCCCACCTTCACCGTCCGGAGCTGTCCGGAGCGCACCAGCTCGTAGACGCGGCTCTTGCTCACGCTCAGCAGCTCCGCCGCCTCGTCGATTCGGTACAGCACCCTGGGCCGGTCGAGGCCCGTCACCTCATTCATCGTGTCTCTCCCGAGATTCTGTGGTCAGGGGCCGCGGCCTCCCGACGGTCATGGTCAGGTCGCCCGGCTGCTCGTCAAGGGCACTTCGTGTCCTTCGGACTCCGCTGCGCTC
>JALYMZ010000127.1 GCA_030773435.1 Actinomycetota bacterium
GCGCTGGCTGGCCAGCGTGAGCCCGGAGCCGAGGAACGCGCGCTTGCTGACCACCGTGGTCGCGGTGCCGGCGGCGGCCAGCGTGCCGAACGCGGTCGGGTGCGGCTGCCAGTCCGCCGGGTCGACCCGGCTGTCCCACCTCAGCGCGTTGAGCAGCCGGCTGGTGCCGGGAATGCGGCTGGTGAAGCCGACCACCCCGTGCTGGCCAGGCGCGAGGGCGGTGCCCAGGGAGGTGAGGCTGGTCGCCGTGGTGGACGGGACGGGAGCGGTGATGACCCGGTGCGGGAGCGCGCACAGGTACGGGGCGTCGTCGGCGTGGTCGAGCAGCAGCCGCTCGCCCAGCCCGTCGA
The DNA here is from genome assembly GCA_030773435.1 of Actinomycetota bacterium. Taxonomy (GTDB): domain Bacteria; phylum Actinomycetota; class Actinomycetes; order Propionibacteriales; family Nocardioidaceae; genus JALYMZ01. The sequence continues at coordinate 351 of JALYMZ010000127.1, forward strand.
CGAGGAGCACCACGCACCGGCGGGTGGCCGGCAGCGGAAGCACGTCGTCGCTGCCACGGAGCCCGGCACCCAGCGCAGCGGCCGCCGCCGGGACCACCTCGGCCAGCGACCCGCGGCCGTAGGCGGGAAGCACCACCCCGGGCGGGGTCACCGGGAGGGGGTCGTGACCGTCGCGGCCGACAGGGTGGCGGCGAACGCCAGCAGGTCGGCGACCGCCTCGGCGCCGTCGGCGGCCGCGCTCACCCGGATGGAGAAGTCGTCGGCCGACAGGGTCCCGGTGTAGCCGTGGTCACCGTCGCAGTCGGGGTCGTTGCAGGTCGCCGGCTCCAGCTCGACGCGGCGCACGGCACCCCACCCGACCGTGAGGACGGCCTCGCTGGGCTCCGGACGCGCGGCAGCCCGACGGTTCGCCACCGTGGCCGGGTCGGCGACCATGCGGGACACCACCACCGACGACACCGCAGACAGCGGCACCGCCTCCGTCGACGTGGCGGCGTAGGGCTGCGGCAACAGGTCGTCGGGCGGGTGCTCGTCGGTGTGGGCGACCACCAGGCGCGTCGGGGTGAGCACGAGGACGGTGACGTGACGGCGCACCTCGTCCCGGTCGAACGTCGGCTCGTGGTGCACGACGTGACCCAGGACCTCCTCGCCGGACAGGGCCGCGTCGACGGCCTCGGTGACGACCTCCGGGTAGTAGCCGCACCGCACGATGGCCTCGCGGAGGGCGGCCGGCGGCGCGGCGGCGGCCGGGCGGGGGCGGTCACGCATGCCGCTAGTCAACCATGCGTGCCGGCACCGTCCGCCCGGCGAGCCGCGGCACGGCCTGCGACACCGGGTCAGCGTGGCAGCCGGTCGGCGACCGGGCTGGACAACCGGCGTACGTAGGTGTCCGTGCGCGCGTCGCGCACCGTGGCCACCCGGCAGGACGCAGCGAGCACGTTGGCGCCACCGACCCCGGCGAGCACCAGCCCGAGGTCCAGCGAGGCGACCTCGGGCAGGTCGTCCTTCAGCCGGGCCAGCCGCTGCAGCAGCTCCTCGACGGCGGCCACGTCGACACCCTCCGTGCCCGCGTACCCGAACAACAGCGGGGCCGACCCGATCTCGCGCACCATCGCGGCGGCGTCGGCGTCGGTGAGTGGTGGGATCCGGTAGGCGCGGTCGCCGAGCAGCTGCGACGGCACGCCGGCGACGCCGAAGGAGACGATGGGCCCGAAGAGCGGGTCCTCCATGCCGCTCATGGTCAGCGGCACCCCGGGCGGCGCCATCTGCTGGACCGCGAAGCCGGCCGGCGCCGGCTCGTCGATGGTGTCGCGGAGCGCCTGCCAGGCGGCGCGCATGCCCGGTTCGTCCTCGATGCCGCGCCAGACCCGGGCCAGGTCGGGTCGCCGCTGCAGGTGCGGGGCGGTGGCCTCGAGCACGACGTCCCAGCCGAGGCGCCGACCGGCGTCGACGGCCTCCTCCACCGTGGCCGCCGGGATACGGGGCCACAGGGCGATGCCGTAGGCGTCGAGCAGCGCGGCGACCTGGGCAGCGTCGAGGGCCACTCCCTCCGGCCGCTCCTGGAGCCAGGTGCCGAGCAGCCGCCGGGCCGCGCCGGTGTCGATGTCGTCGTACACCGCCACCTCCCCCCGCGGGCGCCGTAGCCACGCGGCGTAGTCGACCGCCCGCGCGAGCGCGCGCACCGCCGCCTCCGGGGACCGGTACGACGGGACCGAGCCGCGGCCGGCAGTGCCCTCGGCATCGGGAACCCGCAGCAGCTCGGGGACTCCCTCGGACGCCAGGAACGTGGACACCACCGGCTTGTCGGACTGCTCCCCCACCGCGGCCAGCACGTCGGCGACCTGCTCACCGGTGGTGTCGACGGGTGGGATGAACACGGCGACCACGGCGTCCACGTCTGGGTCGTCGACCGCGGCGTCGAGGGCGCGCTCGAAGTCGTCGGCCGTGGCGTCGGCGCGGAGCGCGATCGGGTCCTGCACCACGAGCCCGGCGGCCACCGCCGCGTCGACCGCGAGCAGTCCGAGCGCGTCAGAGTTGCCGACGACCGCGACCCGGCGGCCGCGGGGGAGCGGCTGGTGCGCGAGCAGCTGCGCCACGTCGAGCATCTCGTCCAGCGTGTCGACCTGAACCACGCCGGCCTGCCGGAACATCGCGTCGACGGCAGGCTGCGGCGCCACCGTCGGCCGCACGGCATGCCCCACCGGCACCCCTTGTGTGCTGCGGCCGGACTTGACCGCCACGATCGGCTTGCGGGCGGCCACCCGCCGGGCGATCCGGCTGAACTTGCGCGGGTTTCCGATCGACTCCAGGTAGAGCAGCACCACCTCCGTGTCGGCGTCCTCCTCCCAGAACTGCAGCAGGTCGTTGCCGGACACGTCGGCGCGGTTGCCGGCGCTGACGAACGACGACAGGCCGAGCCCGCGCCGCGCCACTGTCTCGAGGATGGCGACGCCCAGGGCGCCGGACTGGCAGAAGAACCCGACCCGCCCGCGTGGTGGCATCAGCGGCGACAGCGAGGCGTTGAGGGAGATCGCCGGCGCGGTGTTGATGAGCCCCAGGCAGTTGGGGCCGATCAGCCGCAGCCCATAGGACCGGGCCAGGCCGACCAGACGCTGCTGCCGCTGCCAGCCGGCGTCCCCGGTCTCGGCGAACCCGCTGGAGATGACCACCATCCCGTGCACGCCCTTGGCCGCGCAGTCGAGCACGACGTCCTCGACCGCGTCCGCGGGCACCGCAACGATCGCGAGGTCGACCGGCTCGGGGATGTCCTGCACCGACGAGTACGCCGGCAGCCCCGACACCGCCTCGGCGGCCGGGTTGACCGCGAAGACGCGGCCGGTGTAGCCGCCGAGCACCAGGTTGCGCACCAGCGCCCGGCCGATGGTGTCCTGCTTGCGGCTGGCGCCGATCACCGCGACGCTGCGGGCGGTGAAGAACCGTTCGATCGAGCGGGCCTCCGCACGGTGCTCGCGGGCCCGCATGACCTCGACCGCGGTGTCGGTGGCGTCGGTCGGGAACACCAGGCGCAGCAGGCCGTCCTCGTAGCCGCTGGCGACGTGGTATCCGGCGTCGCGGAACGTCTTGACCATCCTGGTGTTCTCCGGCAGCACCTCGGCGACGAACCGAGTCACGCCGCGCTCCCGGCCGGCCTGCGCCAGGTGCTCCAGCAGCAGCTGGGCCAGCCCCCGGCCCTGGTGGGCGTCCTCGACGAGGAACGCGACCTCCGCCGATCCCGTCGCGTGGACGCCGGGGCCCGTGACGTCCGTGTTCTCGCTGTCGATCCGGTCGTAGCGCCCCACCGCGATGATGCTGGCGCCGACGGTGACCACGAACGCCACGCGCTCGACGTGGTCGACGCGGGTGAAGCGTCGTACGTCCCGCTGGGACAGCGTCGGGTACGGCGCGAAGAACCGCAGGTACTTCGACTCCGCCGACACCCGGCCGTAGAAGGCGATCAGCTCGCCGGCGTCGTCCGGCCGGATCGGCCGCAGGTGGGCGGCGCTGCCGTCGAGCAGGACGACGTCGGCCTCCCAGTGGGCGGGGTAGCCGGAGGTCGGGGCCGCGCCGGGCGGCGGTGCGGATCCCGCGGGTGCCGCCACATCGTCGAATCTACCGACCGCCTGTCAGCCAACCGTCGACCGGTCATAGCGCACGGCGGCCTGGCAACACCGTCGGCGACGGCTTCCTAGACTGCACCGATGGGCCGGACCGAGACCGCCGCCGAGGTGATGCCGGCGGCGCGGTCGTTCCGGGCCGCACGCGACTTCCTGCTCGCGCACCGCGACGACCACGCCGCCGCCTGTCGCGGCTTCCGCTGGCCGGAGCTGCACCGGTTCAACTGGGCGCGCGACTGGTTCGACGTACTCGCGGTCGAGCAGCCGGGCGCCGACGCCCTGTGGGTCGTCGCCGACGGCGGCGAGGAGCAGCGGCTCACCTTCGCCGAGCTGTCCGCGAGGTCTCAGCATGTCGCAGGCTGGCTCGCCGACGTCGGCGTGCGCCGCGGTGACCGGGTGCTGCTCCTGCTCGGCAACTGCCCGCCGTTGTGGGAGCTCCTGCTGGCGTGCACCCGGCTCGGCGCGGTGGTGGTCCCCACCTGCCCGCGGCTGTCGCCGCACGAGCTCGAGGACCGGGTACGGCGCACCGCGCCGCGGTGCGTGGTGGCGCACTCCGCCGGCGGGGAGTCGCCCGCCGGGCTTCCCCCGGGAGGGCTCCGGGTCGTCGTCGGTGACCCGGCCCCCGGGTGGGTGGCGTACCCGGCGGCCGGCGAGCTGCACGGTGCGCCGGTCTCCGCCGTCGACACCGGCCCGGACGAGCCGCTGCTGCTGTACTTCACGTCCGGCACGACGTCGCGGCCCAAGCTCGTCGAGCACACCCACACGTCCTACCCGGTGGGCCACCTGTCGACGATGTACTGGGTCGGCCTGCAACCCGGTGACGTCCATCTCAACGTCTCCGCGCCGGGCTGGGCCAAGCACGCCTGGTCGTCGGTCTTCGCGCCCTGGAACGCCGGCGCCACCGTCCTCGTGCACGACGGCGACCGGTCCGAGCCGAGAGCGTTGCTCGACGTGCTGGTCCGGTGCCAGGTCACGACATTCTGCGCCCCGCCCGACGTGTGGCGCCGGCTCGTGCAGCAGGACCTGTCCGCGTACGACGTCGTGCTCCGCGAGTGCGTGTCGGCCGGTGCGCCGCTCGAGCCCGAGATCGTCCAGCGCGTGCAAGACGCGTGGGGCCTGCCCGTCCGGGACGGCTTCGGGCAGACCGAGACGACCGCCCAGATCGGCAACCCGCCCGGGCAGCCGGTGCGGCCCGGTTCGATGGGCCGGCCGCTGCCCGGCTACGTCGTCGCGCTTGTCGACCCGGTCACCGGCGACGTCGGCCATGACGGCGAGATCTGCCTCGAGCTGGCCCGCCGGCCGGTCGGGCTGACCTCCGGCTACCGCGACGACCCGGGCCGCTTCGCCGCCGCCGTGCGGGGTGGCTTCTACCACACCGGCGACCTCGCCACCATGGACGCCGACGGCTACCTCACCCACGTGGGCCGTGCCGACGACGTCCGTCGTCCCGGTGGCTGACCGGCTGACGGCACCGCCGCAGGCGGGCCATGCGGCGTACCAGGGCTTTGCCGGCCGAGCGGGGCGGCGC
>JALYMZ010000128.1 GCA_030773435.1 Actinomycetota bacterium
CATCGCGCTTGAGCTGCAGCTGCTGGATGACAGCGGCGTTCTGCTTCGCGGCGGCCTTGAGCAGGTTCGGCTGCACGGTGCCACGGTGCGCCAGCTGGTTCACCACGCCGTTGCAGATACCCGTCGTCCCAGCGGGGCTGCTGGTGGTCGCGGCGGCGGCTGGGGCGGCGAGCACCAGCATGCCGGCGAACATCCCCGGCAGCACCACGGCGGAGGAGATGCGGCGAGCGGTGAAGATCGAGGTGGCGGCGGACTTGCGCATGTGATGGCTCCTGGGCTCGAGCGGTTCTCGGAGTGCTCTCCGGCTTGAGACCATGTTGCGGCCGCAAGCGGCTGTCCGAAATGGCCCACAAGGGGGGGGCGCGTTGAGATTTCCTCAACGCCCCAACCGCTCGAGTGACTAGGCATCCGCCGCCGGAAACACAGTCGGTAGCGGGTTCTAACAGTGCGTGATGAACCCACTCAGCGACCCTGAAGGGGTTACAGCACGACTACCCTGCGTTTCTTACGCAGATGGGTTGCCCGGGTTGTCTGGCCCCAGAGGCGTTGAGGCGTTGAGGCGTTGCCCGTCGACGTGAGGCAGGACACGACCTCGGAAGTGATCATGCTGCGGTAAACTAGGTTTCAGCGGTTGGAGGATCACCGTGCCCTGACATGGGCCGGCAACACGACCCACCCGCTGCACCACCGGCCCGGACGGCACCCGCCGCCGGGCCTTTTCTCGTCTGAGCCTCGACCAACCGGTCGGGGCTCTTGTCGTTCCAGGGCCGTCCCACTCCGGGGCGGCCCGTCGCCGTTCCAGAGGAGGAACTCGCATGTCTGTACCGATGTACGAGCCGCTGCAAGCGGTCCCACCGATCAACCAACAGCACGTCCGCATGGCCTGGCTGCTGCAGGCCCGTCAGGCCGCCCGTAAGGCTTTGGACGCCGTCCTGGCAGCTCCGCGCAGGGCCGCCGGCTACCTCAGCCGGCTGGCCCACAAGCTCCACCTTGACGCCGCCCTGTCCTGGCTGCACCGGACGACGTCGTACGTGATGCGCCCTCTCACCTCTGCCGCTCAGCACCTTGGTCGGAGCGGGCTGGTGGCCGCGGTGACGGCGGTCGTCACCAGCCACACCGGACGCGCGGTGGTGGACAGCGCCGCCCGGACCCTCGGCACGCTCCTGAGCTGGCTGGCCCGCACGACCTACAGCGGCGTCGACCGTGGTCTGCGCTGCTTCGGCGTCGCCGGCAACAAGGTGGCGGACAAGCTGTTCGCCGGTGTGGTGGCGCTGGGCGGCAAGGTCGCCACCATCGCCACTCCTGTGGTGCACCGCGTCGCCCGACTGTCCGACCCGGCCACGCCGCAGGCACGGCTGCTGTCCGCGCTGTGCCGGTCCTACGTCCTGCACCGACTGCTCAAGGGCCTGCTCGGCAACACCTGGATGCGCCTCGTCGTCGAGGCGGCGCTCATCCCCGCCGTCGTCGACAGCCGCCTGGCGGTGAGCATCCGCACCGCCCTGCAGGAGACCCGTGTCCGGGCGCAGCGCCTGCAGGAGCAGGCCGTCGTCGTCGAGGACCTGCTCGAGGACGACACGGTTCCCGCCAGCGGGATGCCCACCTCGATGCAGGTGGAGCAGCTGATCCTCCCCGAGGACATCGAGGAGGTCGTCCCCACGAACCGCGCCGAGCGCCGCGTCGCGCAACGTCAGGGCAAGCGCTCAACGAAGTAGCAGCACCACCCACAGCCCGGCCCGCACTCGCGGAGCCGGGCTTTCGTCGTTCTCGGGAGGTTCCATGTTGTTGTTGTTCAGCATCGCCGGCGCGGCGGCCTTGGTCGTCGTGGCCTACAACCACCTGCGGGCACGCAGCCCGGAGGCCGCCACCGCCGCCACCAGGGCGGTGCAGGAACTGGCCTCGGTCGTTCTGATCCTCACCAAGGCCGTCGAGGCCGTGGTGGACACCGTCGCCCCCAGCCCCCGCCCTCGGATGGCGGGCGGGGACATGTACGGCGGCTACCGCCGTCCGCTGGTCGACACGTGGGACGAGGAGTGAGCAGCCCGCGCCGGCTGACGGCGGTGCCCGGTCCCGGTCGACGGGACGACGACTATCAGTGCCGCGTCGCCGCCCAGGCGGTCATGGAAGGGACGCAGGACATCCGCGTCCAGGCCGTCACACCGCTGGCCGGTCCCGGACACGGTCAGATCGCCGTGCGGGTCGGCCGCGTGCTTGTCTACGTCAACGACCGCGAAGCGCTCGACAGCTTCCTCGACGCCTGGCAGCAGGCCGCTGATCTTGCGGACAAGGCGTTCGGCGTCGTGTTGCCGCCACCGACGTACAAGCCGAGGTCCAGCAGGTAGGCCTTCGTGCCGGGATGGTCCGCGAGGGCCATCCCGGCCAAGCCGGTTACGGTCAAGTTGTGGCGGACCTTGGGACACTGCTCCAGCGAGCTCTCGCGGCCGCTGACCGGGAGGCCGACTTCTGGGTCCACCAGCGCCACCTATCCCCTGGAGACTTCGATGAGGTCGCGGAGATCACCCGGCGGCACGCCTGGGACGGCGGTGAGGACGACGCTGAGCGGCCGGGATGGCGGGTCCTCCGCGGTGGCGTCATCGGCTGGTGGCAGCAGCAAGCCGGCGTCGACGACGCCACCCGTCGTCGTCTGCGCTACCTACGCACCGACGCGCTCAGGCACCTCATCGAGCAAGACCTTGGCTGGAAGCCCTATCCCCGTTCGATCTCACTCTGGGTTCGTAAGCCGTAGCGCCGTCGGGCGCTACTGGTCTTCGTTGGTCTGTTCTGCCGAGGGGATGACCACCGCATCCTGGGTCGACGGTTCGAAGTCGAGAAGATCCAGATCAGTGAGACCGGCACCGAGCGCGTGTCCCCGCCAGGTCATCTGCACACCCTCGGCGATCCGGCTCGTCAGGTGCATCCGCGGCGTCATGCGGCTTCGCCCATCGGGTGTCCGGTGGTGGTCATCCAGGGTGACCCGCCAGTCGGCGTACGGGTAGGGCTCACTGCCGTAGCCCAGCCGGTCGGGGTCTTGTACCGCCCCGGTCAGCTCCCCTTCGACCGCGAACTGCAGCGGGCTGATGTCCAGCGGCACCTTGCCAGCCATCTCGTCGCGGACATCGTCCGCAAGGTCCAGCAGTCCGAGTACGCCCCGGCGCACGTACCCCATCAGGTCTCGACTCACCTGGTTGGCGATCGTTCGGAAACTGGGATGGTCCATCGAGGCGTGCTCGAAGCCGTTGCTGGCCTTCCGCGCCAAGTCGTAAGTGTCCCAGTCACCCTGGCACAGCACATCGCCGCGCACCTTGCCGAGCAGCCGGTTCTTCCAGTCCTGATGACCGAGGTCCACCCCGCGGTGCTCGGCGTGTGCACGCTCGTCGGGCAGCCCAAGACGTTGCCGTTCAACCCGCTCGACGGCCGGCGATAGCGCCTCCAGTGCGATGTAGAGGTGGGCGAGTGCCAGTGGCCGCGCTGGCATGGTCCAGTGCGACAAGGCAACGGCGTACTGGCCCACCGCCCTTGCCAGCCGTGGAGTCTCAGAGGCAGTGAGGACGGCTTCCAGGAAGGGGAACAGGAGCCGCTCGTCGAGCCGCCGTCCCACGTGCGGCAGTCCGGACTCGAGCTCGACGTAGCCCTGCCAGAACCGCCGCCGGTTCAGCCCCTGCTCTTCTTCGTAGGCTAGGTGCGGCACCGGTACCGCGACATGCGCGTTGACAGCGAACGCGAGCAGCGGCGCAAGTTCGCCGCCTATCGCAGCAGCCCTGTCCACCGCCTCGGGCGCATCGCGAGCCCCGCAGTGGACCTCAAGGACCAGCTCATGCGGCAGCGGCTCAGCGAGTCCGACGTCCTGGAACCGGGACAGCAGCACGACGTCACTCACCCCGGACTCGGCCGGCCAACCCCGCAGCTCAAGCCGCTGTTCCGGCAGTAGTTGCACGCCACCGCGAGCCAGCAACACCACCCGCCAGGGCACGACCAGAGGAGAAGCTTCCCTGCCAGCCCCTTCACGTCGGTCCACGCCGGCACCCTAACTGCCGCTGCGGACTTGGCCTCCCCACTTTCGCGGCCCTTCGTGCCAGAAACGACCGTATGTGAGACGTCAGCGCAGCGGCTCTACGAAGCTGGCGTCGAGTGACCAGAACTCGTGTCCACTACCGGCGTCTCAGCGCACCGCCCCTCCGCGAGTTCTGCGACACGGCCCACGGCGGGGGCTATGTGGGCCGCCCTTCATCGAGCAGACGCTGGGGCGGCGGCGGCCCTCGAGCGTCTGAGCTGGTAGCTGCCTCGTGCGACTCTGCGGAACGGTGTGCCGCACGCAGAGCTGGGGCCACCGGGAGCGTTGGAGATCATCCCCTGGAAGGTGGGATCAAGGGAGCCGCGTCCGCGGTCGGGGTGCGTCTTCCACAGCTCGCGATAGACGTCGATGCGGCTGAACGGCGTGAGGCCGCGGGCGGCCAGCGTGCGAGCGGCGTCTAGGAGTAACTCAGGGTTCGTTGGGAGCGAAGTCGTCGTCATGACCTCAGCCTGAGTGAAAACACTGGGGGGCTGTCTAGTAACACGAGGCAAGATCTTTGCCGTGGGTCTCAGAGGCCCTGGCGGTCCTCGTCCTGCCAGTCCGGGCTCCGGCCGATCTCGGCGCAGTACTCGACCCAGGTCTTCGTCTGCGAGGGCTTGGGTGGCCTGGCCCAGTACGTCACCTCGCCGTTGTACTTCCAGGCTCCCGTCGCAGGACCGTAGATCGACACCAGTTGCCCGCTGGCGGCGAGCCGACCCAGCGCTACCCCGAAGCGGACGCCAGAGGCGGTGGCCACGGTCGCGCCGGTCAGGACGTGTCCGCGCTCGGCAACGTGCTCCTGGAACAGCCGAGGGAAGCGGTCGCGCAACCGGTACTCGACGATGCCGTACTCCAGCAGCGGCTCGCCTGGCTCGATGCACGACAGCAGCGGATCCAGCAGATCGTCGGTGACGCCGCCAGCCCCTTCCTCCGCCGGCGCGTGAAGGCGAGCACGATCCCGGACGAAGGTGTGCGGGCCGCTGCCGTCGTGATCGGCCGAGCACGTGTAGAGGATCATGCGGTCCGGCAGCCGCTGCCATGACACGTCGTCGGCGCTGAAGCACTTCTCGCAGGTCAGGAACACGACTACCGCGTCCAGTCGTGACTGCGGATGCGACACAGCTCGGCCTGCCATGCCGTTCGTGCGCCGGAGTCCTGCGGGTCAACGACCTCGCCGTTGAGCCGCCCCGGCAGACCGGTGTCTGCCAGGACCACCAGTGCCGAAAGGTCGGGCTCTCCCGCTGAGGCGCAGTCGCGCGCCACCGCGTTCAGCACCGGGGCCACCGCGCGAGGGACGCCGCCGTAGACCGCGGCCACCTCGCCGTAGCGCGGTAGCTCGCCGTCCGGTCGGTGCCGCACCGAGATCAGAAATGCCCTCGTCGCCGCCACCGACTCCGGTCGGCGGCTGTACGGCGTGCTCACGCCGAAACCCTCTCACGCCCTGAAGGAGGCAAGCCATGTCGAACTACAAGCTCGGCTACGCCCGGGTTTCCACCTCTCAGCAGGACGAAGCGCTGCAGCGTGATGCGCTGGCGACGGCCGGCTGCGAGCGGATCTTCGTCGACAAGGGCAGCGGCAAGCTCGAGTCCCGACCTGCGCTGGACGAGCTCCTGGCACAGCTTCGACCTGGTGACAGCGTCGTGGTCTGGCGGCTCGACCGCCTCGGACGGTCGCTCAAGCACCTGATCGAGACCGTCCAAGGGCTCGAGCAGCAGGGCGTCGCCTTCGTCAGCCTCACCGAGTCCATCGACACGAGCACGCCCGGCGGACGGCTGATCTTCCACGTCTTCGGAGCCCTCGCGGAGTTCGAGCGCGACCTCATCCGTGAGCGGACGCAGGCCGGTCTGGCGGCTGCTCGTGCACGCGGGAGGACTGGAGGAAGACCGACGGTCTGGACGCCGGACAAGCTGAGGGCGGCCTGGGCCATGCAGGCGAGCGGGGAGCATGACGTCGCGAGCATCGCCCGTGCGCTCGGCGTCAGCCGAGCGTCGGTGTATCGAGCACTGACTCGATCATCCTGACCGTGTCTACTTCGGCAGGCGCGCCAGGAAGTCGCTGATGGCGAACCAGTTGCGGGCTGCCAGCGGCTCGTACCGGACCTCGTACTTGCGCGTCCGCCAGCTGCCGTCGGCCAGATCCTGTGCAAGCGCCGCGCCGTGCAGCCCGCCCTGCCGCCCCATGTAGGTGAAGGGAAGCGAGTGGTCCTGATTGCCTTGGCGGATGGTCTCACCGGCCAGCAGCCCGTCGCGGTTCTCGCCGAAGGACAAGCCCTTCGCCACGAGATCCCGGTAGCGAGCAAGCGCGACCTCGAGCACCGCGACCCAGTAAGCCGGCCCCACGACGCGGTACTCCTTGAGCACGCTCTCCCACGTCACCACCGGAACCGCGGCACCATCCGCCGACAGGCGGTCCGGGAGGAGCAGGACGTGCCGCACCCGCTCGGGCGGCAGCCGCAGCGTCGCGGCCAGGTAGTCGACGATGACCTTCTGCCGAGCCACCTGCGCGTTCAGCGCCGCGACGCTGGGTGCATGGAACATCTTCGCCTCGACCGCGAGCAGCCAGTCGTCGCCCAGGAGCACCACGTCAGGCGTGTCGTTGTCGTCAGGGGCGTTCGGGAAGCGCCGCACGTCCGCCTCGGAGAAGCGGGACTCGACGAAGCTGTACTCGGTGAAGAACTGCAGGCGCTGCCCTCCTGCACGACCGTGCGCGCCGAACTGGCCCACATCGAGCCCGCACAGGCGTAGGAAGCGGTGCAGGTGCGCGAAGCCGTCGCTGGCGACGAGCATCGGCAGCACGGTGCCCGTGTAGTACCGCTCCTTGCGGTTGAGGGGCAGGCCGCGGTCGAGCAGCTCACTGAAGGCCGCACGGGCCTCGCTCGTCTGATCGCCGTCCTGGCCGAACTGCCCGGCGACTGCTCGTGTGTGGCGCACGTGCTCAGCCATCGCCGCGAGCATGTCCGCCAGGTCACGTGCCTGCTCATCGCTGAGCTTGTCGTCCCACTGTGCTGACGCGATCTGGGCGAGGACCCCGCCGTCGCCGGCCACCCGGTTGAGGACGCCGTCCTGCGCCCAAGCGGCGGCTTGGTGCAACGCCTGCAAGAGCTCGCGGTCAGTGGCCATGGGGTCATCTAACCGGCAGAGGCGTCCGCGCGGCAGGTGCAGCCACCTGTACCGCCGCGCCACTGACGGGCGCAGAGCGGCCGCGAGCGACGCCCGCTACGAGGACCTGAAGTCAACAAGGCGAGTCCGCACGCTCGGGGTCCGCCTATTGTGTCTGCGCCGGTTGGCGCTTCCACTCGTACGCCACCGCGGCGAGCTCTTCGTCGAGCGGCCGCCAGGGGTCGAAGACCTGCAAAACACCGCCGTCGCACTGAGACCTCCCATCGTCGTCATCTCGGACGCCGATCGAGTGCACGTGGACAAGGGCGTGGGTGTCGCCATGCTGGCCGGCCGCGCGGACCTCGTTGCGGGTCACCATGACGGGGCCCGGGCCGCCCGTGCTGCCCTTCACCTCGATGAAGCGAGCGTGGCCGGCGGCATCCGTAGCTTCGATGTCCCAGGGCTTGCCGTCGTCCCCCACGTGCCGGCCGTCGCGCAGTCCCGCCGCTGCACACCAGTCGAGCGCGCGCTCCACGGCGTACAGCTCCACTGCCCTGTTGCGCTCGCTGTCCGTGCTCCGGGGAGCCCGGCTTGCGCCACCGCCCTGCAGCAGGTCTCCGAGACCAAGGTCGATCACAGTCAAGTCGTCCAGCACTGCCCACCCGTGGCGTCCCACGAACAGCGCCTGTGGCCGAGGGATGTCGAGTCGTCGGACCACGGACGCCTGCCATGCGAGCACGATGCCGGCGTCTCGGGCGCGCTTGGTGGCGGTGTAGGGCTCCCGCCGGACCTCGCGGAGAGAGCGACCGGACCACCGCGCGAGGGATTTCGTTGCATCGTCCCAACCGGCGAACACCCCCTTGTGCACTCTCCGGGCACGCACCACCCACGAGAGGCGACCGCCACCCGGCCATGAGTCCATCAGCAGAACGAGGCTCCCGTCTTCAAGGTCGCTGTACGGGCGCTTCCTCTGTCTCCAGACGTTCCAGTACGTCAGCTCATCGAAGTCCTCTTCTGCCGGTCCTTGCTCATCGGCTGCTTGAAGGCTCGGGTACGCGCTGTTGTGCACGAGGACCGGCACGGTGCTCCTTCGGCTCGTAGTTCTGAAGCTGGTTGCCGCCGCCCGGTGTGGTTGTCCCATCCTCACCTAGCAGCCCAACTGGAGGTCTTGACCGGCGAAGACCTGCAGTCGCGGGATGTCGGCCAGGAACCTGTACCAGTCCTGGTCGGTGACCCCCACGTAGCCCCGCACGGCAGCAGTCTGCTCGCCGTCCACCGCCGTGCATGAGTCGGGCGACTACGACACCGCGGCCCTTGTCCACACCACAGGCCATGCGGCCCACCGCGCGGCTACACACCCCCACCAGCACCACGCCCGATCCCGCCCGGGGTCGGGCTTCTTCCATTTCCGAAGGAGAACATCATGTCCCGCGAGACCCTGCACTGGCTCAACACCAACACCCTGATCGGCTTCACCGACAAGCGGGGGCACGCCTGGCACTGGCGCGCCGAGGAGCAGGACGGCAAGTCCAACCACTACCCCGGCCCCATCCCCATCACCGACGTGCAGAACCGGCTGTTCCCCTGGACGGCGGTGAGCCGCCGTCTCGCCGTCGAGGTCGACGCTGACCTGCAGACCATGACCCACCTGTCCGACGACGGTGACCCGAGGCGCTGGACGGTGGTGCCGGACCGGCAGGCCGTCTGCCGCTCCGACGACGACACGGTGATGGGGATCTTCAGCCCCGGCTACACCCGGCACCAGTACCGGGAGTGGCTCCTGACGACCGTCGCGGACCTGCTGGACGACGACCTGGCGATCAGCAGCGCGGGACTGCTCCGCGGCGGTGCGATCGCCTGGGTGGAGGTCTCCATGCCCGACACCATCACCACCCCGGAGGGCGTGGTGTTCCGGCCCAACCTGCTGGCCACCACCAGCTTCGACGGCTCGATCGCCACCACCTACAAGCGCACGGTCACCGACACGGTGTGCGACAACACCCGCGAGCTGGCGCTGTCCGAGGCCGGCCAGGAGTTCAAGGTCAAGCACAGCCGCCACTCCCGCGCCCAGCTCGGGCCGGCACGCCAGGCGCTGGAGATGGTCCACACCCTGGCCGAAGACTTCGCCGCCGAGGTCGAGCAGCTGTGCAACACCACCGTCACCGACGCACAGTGGACGGCGTTCCTCGACCGGCACGTCCCACCGGTCGACCCGAGAACCAGCCGGCTGCTGGAAGGACGGGCCCTGACCCTGGCCGACCGCAAGCGAGACACCCTCGACCGGCTGTACCGGCACGACAGCCGCGTCGCGCCGTGGGCCGGCACCGCCCACGGCGTCCTCCAGGCCGTGAACACCTACGAGCACCACGAAGGCGCAGTACGCGGTGACCGGGTGGAACGGAACAACCTCAAGACCGTCAACGGGGACTTCGGTCATCTGGACCGTTGCACCTGGCGCAGCCTTCAGCCTCTACTGATCACGGCTTGATCCGGCTCGCTACAACACCTGGGCCCTCCTCCAGC
>JALYMZ010000129.1 GCA_030773435.1 Actinomycetota bacterium
GCGACCAGTTACCCGACGCCACCGCCGTCCTCGACGCCTTCCACGTCGTCAAGCTGGCCTCCAACGTCCTCGACGACGTCAGGCGGCGGGTGCAGCAGCAGACCCTGCACCGTCGCGGCCACAAAAACGACCCGCTCTACCGGATCCGGCGCACCCTGCTCACCGGCCACGAGCACCTCACCGACCGCCAACGCCATCCGCGACCAGTTACCCGACGCCACCGCCGTCCTCGACGCCTTCCACGTCGTCAAGCTGGCCTCCAACGTCCTCGACGAAGTCAGGCGGCGGGTACAGCAGCAGACCCTGCACCGCCGCGGCCACCAAAACGACCCGCTCTACCGGATCCGGCGCACCCTGCTCACCGGCCTGGAACACCACACCGACCGGCAACGCCAGCGTCTCGAACGGTGGCTGCCCGTCGGCGACCCGAACGGCGAGGTCCACCTCACATGGCAGATCAGCAGGTCCGCGCCATCTACCACACCCCCTCCCCGGCGGCCGGCCGCACGCTCGCCGAGAACCTCCTCGACAGCCTGCACACCTGCCCCATCGCCGAGGTCGCCCGGCTCGGCCGCACCCTGCAGCAATGGCGCACCGAGATCCTGGCCTACTTCACCACCGGCGGGGTCACCAACGGCGGCACCGACGCGATCAACCTCGTCATCGAAAAGACCAGGCGCCTGGCACACGGGTTCCGCAACTTCACCAACTACCGGCTCCGCATCCTCCTCGCCGGCGACGGAACCCGGCCCTACCGACACAGGCCAACCCATGCGTAACTCCGAAGAGCCCTTATAGCTGATGCCTCTACGGTCCGGGGGGAACCTCATTGAGGTAGTCGATGCGCCTGCCCATGGCCCAATCTCTCACGCGCGTGCGATGGGGACAGCTGCGTTCCAGACATCGTCGAAGGCTCGCATGTAGTGGCTGCACAGGCGGCCGCCTTCGACCCACCGCAGATGGAGGACCGGGTTGTGCGCAGCCGGTGCGCCGTACACGTGCATGTTGACGAGTAGCTGCGAGTCGAATCGGTAGATGGAGTTGTAGAGGATTGTCGCGTGCTGGCGTACCTGGACCCCCGGCTCGTCCTGAAGCTCGCTCAGGCCCCGAAGGGTGAGTCGGATACGAGCCGCGAGGTCATCGCCGATGCCCTCTTCGGCACCGCGCTGAGCAACCAGCTCTGAGTCAGGGTCACCAATGAGGAGCCGGAGCTTACAGCCGCTTCGTGCCTTGTGAGTGCGAGGGTGTGGGCGAGGTCCGGGTCGTTGTCGAAGAGGAACTGCCCGGCATAGACGAGGATCTCCATCGTTTCGCGGGCATCGTGCAGGAGCTTCGTCCACAGGTCACTCGGCACCATGCCGCGGTGGGCATAGATCTGTACGAACTGGGCCTGACTCGCGCCGACGGCACAGTCCCGCTTGGCGATTGACTGGTGGAGGCGGCTTATGGCGAACGAGCGACTACGCGGCCAGATGCTTGCGGCCGGGGTCACCGTCGATGGGCTGGCCGCGCATGCGCAAGTCGATCCCAAGACAGTCGAACGATGGATCAGCAGGGAGCGCATCCCGCATCGCAGGCACCGGTTCACCGTCGCAAAGTTGCTCGGTTGCGACGACACCTACCTCTGGCCAGTCACTCCGACTCAGATCCCGGTTGTCCTCCCGGCAGAGAACGACCGCAGTCCCCGCGCAACGCGGCCCAGGACTCGAGGAGCGGCGTGATGGTGCTCCCCCAGGAGTGGAAGCTCCAGAGCTCCTGCTCCAAGGTGGCTGACCTCCCCCGGATCGCCGAACGCGGCGACGTCACCGAGCCAGCCCGGATCGCCATGGCGGCTGTGTGCGAAACGTGCCCGGTCCTCCTCGACTGCCGGCTCTATGCCGCACGTCACGCCATCACCGCGGGCTTCTGGGCGGGCCGATTCCGGTCGGATGCCGACGACATCGTCGGTGATGCTGCATGACCATCGCGCTGCGCCTCTCAGCCGACTCAATCCGGGAACTTGCTGAGGCCAACGGAGTTTGCATCCGGCCAGTTGTGCACGAGGTGACCGACACCACCACCGGGAAGAAGCACTTCATCCCTACGCCCTGCGGAGCCACCAAAGCGGCCAAGTGCTCACCGTGCGCACAGAAGAACCGATCCTGCGCATGCAACAGTGCCGAGAAGGATGGCACCTCGAGGAGGAGCCCGAGGCACATTCGGAGTCGAGGCAGCCGACCCAAGAGGATGAGACTCCCATCGACCGTCGGGTGCGCTCCACGCGCCGGCGCCAAGACCTTCCCGACCTCCCCCGGGTTCCGTTAGTTAAGTTAGAGAGCCGCACGATCGGGCGGACGTTCACCACGCCGTCTGGCAAGACCTATCGGCCGAGCATGGTCGCTACGTTCACCCTGCCCTCCTACGGCCGAGTGCGCAGTGACGGCACCCCGGCAGACCCGAACAACTACGACTACCGCCGCGCCGCACTGGACGCACTGCACTTCCCGAAACTGGTTGACCGGCTCTGGCAGAACCTGCGTCGGACCGTCGGCTTCAAGGTCCAGTACTTCGCTGCGGTCGAGGCCCAGCGCCGCCTGGCTCCGCATCTGCATGCCGCCATCCGTGGCGCCATCCCCCGGGAGACCTTCCGCCAAGTCGTGGCCGCGACGTACCACCAGGTCTGGTGGCCCAGGCACGACACGCCTGTTTACGACGGCGACGATCTGCCGATCTGGACGGAGGACTGCTGATACGTCGACCCCGTGACGCGTCGTCCACTGCCCACCTGGGATCAGGCGCTCGACGCGGTCGATGACGATGACGCCGCGAAGCCGGCCCACATCATCCGGTTCGGTAGGCAGCTCGACCTCCAGGGCATCATCGCCGAGGAGGAGGACGCCGACCGGCGAGTCGCCTACCTCACCAAGTATCTGACCAAGTCGTTCGCAGACACCTACAGCGGTGAGGAGGGTCTGAGCCCTCGGCAGGTGCGTCACCTGGAACGCCTTCACGCCGAGACCCAGTTCTTGCCGTGCTCGCCGCGGTGTTGGAACTGGCTCCGGTACGGCGTACAACCGTTGAGGGCAGATGACGGCATGAGACCCGGCCAGTGCCCCGCCAAGGCGCATGGGCGGGACCATCTGGGATGTGGCGGGCGGCGGGTGCTGGTTTCGCGCCAGTGGAGCGGCAAGACCCTCAGCGAGCACCGCGCCGACCGCGCAGCAGTCGTCCGCCAGGTTCTGGCCGCGGCCGGAATGCAAGCGCCAGAGATCGACCGCCTCGCTGCCAGCGTCCAGCGACCCGATGGCCTTCCTCGGTACGAGTGGAAGATCTGGAATCCGCTCCAGTCGAGCGTGCCCATCTACCGACAGGTCGTGACCACCGCGATCACCCAGCGGATCCGGTGGAAGGCCGACTACGAAACAGCCAAAGTTCGTGCCAGCCCTCCAGGACTCCCCCTTGACAACCGGGGCTTCGTCCTCCCCATAGCCAGCCATCTCCGGTCGGCCGGCTGGCTGTCAAGGGTGAGCGAAGCGAATCGCGAAGCGACACGAAGTGCCCTTGACGGGCAGCCGGGCGACCAGACCATCAAGCGGCGGGGAGGATGAAGCCCCATCAGCACTCAGGAGCACCGATGGAGCACCTGCATAACGTCTCGCCGAGTCCCCGGGAGCCGGCAGTCAACCCGGATGCCGTCATGCGGCCCAACCTGTGTCTGCTGTCCTCCGACGAGCTGCCTCCGATCCTGTTCACACCAGACCAGGTGAGCCGGATGCTCGGCATCGCACGCAGCCGCGTCTTCGACTTGATCCGGCAGAGGCGGCTCCGCTCCGTCAAGGTGGGCGGCTCGCGGAGGATCTCTGCCAGGGCGCTGCACGACTACGTGACCGCCCTGGAACTCGAGGAATCGGCGTGACGCCCAAGAAGCGGGCCCCGAATGGCTCGGGGTCGATCTTCCAGCGCAGGGACGGTCGATGGTGTGGTGCGTTGTTCGTACTGGAGGCAGACGGGCGCACACGCCGCCGTCGCGTCTACGGCCGCACTCGTGCCGAGGTCGAGGCCAAGATGGTGGAGCTGCGAAAGAAGGCGCAGTCCGGAACCCCGATGGCCCCGAGTCACTTGACCGTGGAGCGGTATCTACAGGAGTGGCTGACGCAGATCGTGTCGGCCCGTGTCCGGCCCAATACGTTGGCCGGTTACCGGTTCCACATCGAGCGCTACCTGGTTCCGGACCTCGGCTCCAAGCGCCTAGCGCGGCTGGGGGCGCGAGATGTGCGGCTCTACTTGGACGACCTGCGACGAGGCGGCGTCGGCGTCCGGACGATCCAGTACGTCCACACGACGCTCCGGGCGGCGCTCGAGGACGCGGTCCGCGAGGAGTTGCTCGAGAAGAACGTCGCGAGGCTAGTCCGGCCGCCCCGTGAACCCCGGAAGGAGCGCGAGCCTCTCACAGTCGACGAGATTCGGGCCTTGCTGAGGTCCACCAGCGCCGAGCGTGTGCACGCCATGTACGTGACTCTCGTGCTCCTTGGACTACGACGGAGTGAACTGCTCGGCCTGCGCTGGGAGGACCTAGACCTCGATCGTGGTGTGCTCCAGATCCGGCGTGGACTCCACCGCATCAATGGTCGGTTGGAGACCATGCCGACTAAGACCCAGCGCTCGCGACGGGCAATTCCCTTGCCGGAGTTGGTCCGCGCCAGCCTGGTGGCGCATCGAGACCACCAGGAGCACGAGCGGACGGACCTGGCGGAGCGCTGGCCGGACTCCGGGTTCGTGTTCACCACGCCGATCGGAACGCCCATCGACCCCCGCAACTGCACGCGTATCGTGCAGGCCGCGTGCCGGACCGCGGGAGTGCGACCTGTCCGTATGCACGACTTCCGGCACGGGGCGGTATCCGTGCTCCTCGGGTTGGGCGTCCCGCCGCGAACGGTCATGGAGATCGCCGGCCACTCCGGACTCGAGATGACCATGAACGTCTACGGTCACGTCACACTCGACGACAAGCGTGAGGCGCTCCACCGGCTCTGCGACCTCTTCGAGGACGGCAGCGAATGACGCTACTGGTGTCGGCTACTGGTGTCAGGTCCGCTGGGGCGTGCCGACCACGACCTCTCGGGCGAGAGCTGGAAACACGAAACCGCAGGTCAGCGTGGCTGTCCATGCGGTCCCGGGGTGGCGCGCTCGGAGGGATTCGAACCCCCAACCTTCTGATCCGTAGTCAGATGCTCTATCCGTTGAGCTACGAGCGCTGGCGCGGTCAACGCGATCGGGCAGTCTAACGTGCGCCGCCGGGCACCCGAAATCGCTTGCCACCGCGCCGACTCCCGCGGCCCCTGGAGCCGCTGGTCGCCATCCCGCACCAGTTTCGGGAAACCGGCAACCCGACCTGCCTCGAGGACGTCATACTCCGCAAGATTGCGCAGCACCGTGCCGCGCTCACCTCGAGGGGGTTCCCTTGTCCAGTGTCCATCGCCGTGCCCTGGGTGCGGCTGCCGCGATCTGCGGCCTCACCATCTCCGGCCTTGCCGCGCCGTCGGCGCACTCGGCCATCCCCGCGGACCACAGCTGCCCGGAGGCAGCCGATCCGGCGACGCTGACCGAGGGTGCCGCAGTCGACGGGCTGACCGTCAGTAGTGGCAAGATCCCGGACACCTTCACCGGCGAGTACGTCGGCGCGATCGAGGACGGCATCGCGCCCGACGTCGACATGCTCATGGTCAGGCTGTCCGGCTCCCGCATCACCCGGACCAACGCCGACGGCGAGGAGGTCGTCGACGCCGGGATCTGGGCGGGTATGTCCGGCTCGCCGGTTTACACCGAGGACGGCAAGCTGCTGGGTGCGGTGTCGTACGGGTTGTCCTGGTCGCCGAGCGACATGGCCGGCGTGACGCCCGCTGCCTCGATGTACGCGCTGCGGTCGCAGCCGTCCACCCAGACCGCCGACGTGGTCGCCGTACCGCAAGAGTTCGGCAAGGAGTGGATCGCCTCCGGCGACGCGTCCCAGGCCCAGGTCGACGGCGGCTTCGAGCGGCTGCCGATGCCGACGAGCGTGTCCGGGCTGCACACGAGGCGCCTCAACGCGCTCGCCCAACGCGCCGACTTCGACGCCCGCAGCTTCGTCGGCGGCGGCGGCGCGGCCACTGCCGACGACGCCAAGGACGCGATGATCCCCGGCGGCAACGTGGCGGCCTCGCTGTCCTACGGCGACATCACCATGGCCGGGGTCGGGACGGTGACCGCGGTGTGCGGGCAGGAGGTGCTCGCGTTCGGTCACCCGATGCTGTGGAGCGGCCGGAGCCAGCTGACCATGCACGGCGCCGAAGCGCTGTACATCCAGCCGGACACGGTGTTCGGGTCGTTCAAGGTTGCCAACCCGACGGCACCCGTGGGCCGCATCGTCCAGGACCGGCTGGCCGCGATCCTCGGCGTCGAAGGCGCCGCGCCCGCGACCACGCCGATCACCTCCGCGGTGTCGGCGGAGGGGCGCAGCCGCCTCGGTGAGACCCGCAGCAGCGTCGACGAGTACCTGCCGTTCGTCGCCGCCATCCACACGCTGGTCAACATCGACACGATCTTCGACCAGATCGGGCAGGGCACCGGGGACGTGGCCTGGACCGTCAAGCTGCGCCGGGCCGACGGGTCCCGGCTGACCTACCAGCGCTCGGACAAGGTGGCCAGCTCGTACGACGCCTCCATCGAGGCTGCCTTCGAGCTCTACGAGCAGCTCTACCGGCTGCAGGAGAACCGGTTCGAGAAGGTGAAGCTCACCAGCATCGACGCCGACGTCCACATGACGCCAGCGTTCAAGGCGCTGCAGGTGAGCCAGGCGCAGTACCTGGTGCGCGGAAGCTGGGTGCCGGTGACCGAACGCGACGCGCTGGTCCAGCGGGCCGGCTCCACGTTGCGGCTGCGGGTGTGGTTGAAGCCGTACGACGGCAGCGACCTGGCCGGGCGGTGGCATCGGGTGGCGCTGGAGATCCCGGCGCGTGCTCGCGACATGCACGGCTCGCTGACCGTACGTGGCGGGCAGTCGATCTACTCCTCGCCGAAGGCGTCGAACCTGCCCGGCCTGGTGCAGGCGATGGCGTCCGCGCCACGCAACGACGATGTGGTGGCCCAGCTCCGGCTCGGCCGCCGCGGGCGTCCGCCAGTGTCGCTCTCGGCGCTCGACACCAAGGCCGGGGTGGTCGTCGGCGGCTTCCGAGTCGCCGTGTTCACCTTCTGAGCGGGCGACACCGCAAGTGTCAGGGGGTGGGCTCGTGGCCGGGGCCCACCCCTTCGTCGCACTCCAACGGACGCTTGGAAGCGGATTCACGAGCGCCCGGTTGCCGTGTTCGGCGGCCGAGGGCGTACCGTGTCGAGATCACCGCACCGCACCCGTGCGGACACATTCGACCGTTCGACGTCACACCACCGCCACCCGGTGGTCGTGTCGCCGTCCACGCGACACCGCGAGGCGAGAGGGACCGCAGCGATGACCGCCGAGACCGCGTCCGCAACCGACCACCCGTCGCGGCAGCCCGCGCCGAGCCGCGGCGCCGACCCCACCAGCCATCAGGGCATCCTGACCTGGGTGCGAGAGGTCGCCGCGCTGACCACCCCCGACGCGGTGCACTGGTGCGATGGCTCCGAGGAGGAGTCGCAGCGGCTCAACGAGCAGCTGGTGCGGGCCGGAACGTTCGTGCCCCTGGACCCGGACAAGAAGCCCAACTCGTTCTGGGCCGCCTCCGACCCGACCGACGTCGCCCGGGTGGAGGACCGAACCTTCATCTGCTCCCGTGACGAGGCCGACGCCGGGCCCACGAACAACTGGATGGACCCGAACGAGATGAAGGCCGTCATGACCGGCCTCTACCGGGGGTGCATGCGGGGCCGCACGATGTACGTCATCCCGTTCGTGATGGGCCACCTGGACGCCGAGAAGCCGATGTTCGGCGTCGAGATCACCGACTCCGAGTACGTCGTGGCGTCGATGCGCGTCATGGCCCGCATGGGCACCGCCGTGTTGCGCCGGATGGAGGAGCTCGGCGCCGACTTCGTCCCGTGCCTGCACTCCGTCGGTGCCCCGCTGGAGCCGGGACAGGCCGACGTGGCCTGGCCGTGCAGCGACATCAAGTACATCTCGCACTTCCCCGAGGAGCGCTCGATCTGGAGCTACGGCTCCGGCTACGGCGGCAACGCCCTGCTGGGCAAGAAGTGCTACTCGCTGCGAATCGCCTCGGTGATGGCCCGCGACGAGGGCTGGCTCGCCGAGCACATGCTGATCCTCAAGCTGACCTCACCGGAGAACAAGACCTACTACGTCGCGGCCGCGTTCCCCAGCGCCTGCGGCAAAACGAACCTCGCGATGCTGGAGCCGACGATCCCGGGGTGGAAGGTCGAGACGCTCGGCGACGACATCGCGTGGATGCGAGTCGGCGAGGACGGCCGGCTCTACGCCGTCAACCCCGAGTTCGGGCTGTTCGGCGTCGCGCCGGGCACCGGCTGGCACACCAATCCCAACGCCATGCGCACCATCGCCAAGGGCAACTCTGTCTTCACCAACGTCGCCCTCACCGACGACGGCGACATCTGGTGGGAGGGCATGACCGAGGAGTCGCCGGCGCACCTGACCGACTGGAAGTGCCGCGACTGGACGCCCGCCAGCGACGAGCCGTCCTCGCACCCCAACAGCCGGTTCTGCACGCCGATCACCCAGTGCCCGATCCTGGCGCCGGAGTACGACGACCCGCGCGGCGTGCCCATCGACGCGATCCTGTTCGGCGGGCGCCGCCAGACCACGGTCCCGCTCGTCACCGAGGCACGAGACTGGGTGCACGGCACGTTCATGGGCGCGACGCTGTCGTCGGAGACCACGGCCGCCGCCACCGGCGCGGTCGGCGTCGTACGCCGCGACCCGATGGCGATGCTGCCGTTCCTCGGCTACCACGCCGGCGACTACTTCAACCACTGGATCACCGTCGGCAAGGAGAACGACGCCGCCAAGCTGCCCCGCATCTTCTACGTCAACTGGTTCCGGCGCGCCGCCGACGGCAGCTTCCTGTGGCCCGGGTTCGGCGAGAACAGCCGCGTGCTCAAGTGGGTGATCGAGCGCATCGAGGGCAAGGCGGCCGCGGTGGAGACCCCGATCGGACACGTGCCGACGGTAGAGTCGCTCGACCTCGAGGGCCTCGACCTCTCCCCCGACGAGGTTGCCGCGGCGCTCGCCGTCGACGCCGAGGAGTGGAAGGCCGAGGTCCCGCAGATCACCGAGTGGTTCGAGAAGTTCGGCGACAAGCTGCCGGCGATGTTATGGACCGAGCTCGACGGCCTCAAGGCGCGCCTCGGCACCTGACCCGGAACGGCGGAGGTGGCGGGATTTGAACCCGCGAGAGGGTTGATGCCCTCAACCCGCTTAGCAGGCGGGCGCCATAGACCGGACTAGGCGACACCTCCACGCGTGCGGCCTCATCCGTGAGGGTGCGCAGCGAGGCAACAGGCTACCGGGCCGGTGAACGCACCGGCAAAGACCGTCGTACGACGCCCCAGCGTCCGTCCCCCTACAACCGGCGGTAGCCGTGCGCCCCGTTGAGTCGCTCGTGCACGTCACGCTCCACCTCGACCGGTGGCGCCGCCAGCACCGACAGCGGGACGAGCGTGCATGCGCCGTCCGTGTGGCGCAGCGCGAGCACCGGCCCATGCCGGCTCGATGCGGTCGTGGCACCAGCCACCGCGCGCCACCGGCTCGATCTCACGCCGGCGGATCGCAGCCAGCGGACGGTGAAGCCGTCGGCGTCGAGCCGCAGCACCGTCGGCGGCCGCAGGACCAGCACCGCGGCTCCGGCCGAGACGGCGAGCAGCAGACCGGCCAAGCCCGTCAGCACGGACAGCAGCCAGGACGGAGCGGATGCGGCGCGCGCCAAGGCGACCGCCACGACGGCGAGCCCGACGGCGAGCGCGCACCGCCCGAGCATGCGTACCAGCAGACCGCGCACCAGCGGGTACGACGAGGGCGGGCGGGGGGCCGGCGAGTCCGTCATGGCGCGCCCACGATGCCACAGTGGTCGTGTCGCGACCTCACGGCGGGGTAGCGGGTGAGTTTGACCGCCACTCGTGGTGTATCCACACCTCGCGGTATCGTCGCGGTGGTTTCCCTGTAGGAGTGAGCGCCCATGGCTACACCCCGAGCGAGCCCGCCCGTACATGCCAGGCTATGGAGTGCCGGGGCCAACTGAGGGAACGGGTCTCCTGCCGTGGTCGTGGGCCGAGGAGCGGCTCGTCGCGTCACGTAACTACTGGGTGATGACCAGTTGGCCGGACGGCCGACCACACGCGATGCCTGTTTGGGGAGTCTGGGACACCGAACAGGACGTGTTCTGGTTCACCAGCAGCCTGCATTCGCGCAAGATCAGGAACATCAGCGCCGACCCGCGGGGCACGGTCGCGATCGAGAACGCCGTCGATCCCGTCATTGTGGACGGCTCGGCGGAGATCATCACCGAGCTTGAGGCCAGGTCGAGGTTGATCGGGCTTGTCAACGACAAGTACGCCACCGACTACTCCGTCGAGATGCTGGACCCCTCGGCCAGCGCGACCGTGCGCGTGAGTCCCCACGGGGTCTTCGCCCTCATGCAAGACGACTTCAGCGGTTCGCCGACGCGCTGGACCTTTGGATAGGGAGTACCGTGATGTCTATGCCTGACCGGTCACGTAAGCGCCCACGCGACCTGAACGAGTTGGCCGCGTCCATCGTGGGCAACGCCACGAACGAGGACAAGCCCGAGCCGGTGGACGATGGCAAGGACCCTGCGGCGGTTGAGCTCGGACGGCGTGGTGGGCGGTAGGGCGCGGGCGGAGAAGCTGACCGCGAAGCAGCGTTCAGAAATCGCGCAAAGGGCTGCCTCGGCGCGTTGGGCTACATCGCCTCGACGATCTCCATGACTCGTCTGGCCCCAAACACCCGCTTGTAGGAACGACCCGTCATCTCCTGTATCACTCCGAGCGCAACGAGGCGGTCGATGGCGCTTTTTGCCGTTGGGACGCTCACCTCGTACTTCTTCGCAGTGAACATCAGAGTAATTACCGGCCATTCGATCAAGTCCTGCGCCAAGGTCTGGATCACGCCCGAGTAGTGCCGCTCAGAGAGCATCGCCCGGATGTCGGTGAGCCACTCAAGCAACGCCTGGGATGCCCGCACGCTTCGCTGACTCTGCTCACAGAGCGCCTGGCAGAAGAACGAGACCCACGGGTTCCAGTCGCCAGTGGCGCTTAGATTGAAGAGCCCTTCCTGGTATTGATGTCTCCGCCGCGAGAACCAGTGTGACACCGTCAGCGCGGGATGGTCGATGGTGCCGTCTTGCAGCAGTTGGAGCACCGCAGCAAGGCGTCCGACCCGACCGTTGCCATCGCCGAATGGGTGAAGCGCCTCAAACTGATAGTGCGCCATGGCAACGCGGAGCGGAGCGGGTAGGCCAGCTGAGTTGGCGGTCCATTCCTCCCACGCGTCAAGCCCGGCGCGAAGCCGATCATCCGGAGGGGGTGGTACATATCGAGCGGCCGGGTCTGGACGCGGCCATGGTCCGGGGAGCACCATCGAGGGACCACTGAGTGGAGGGGGTGGGCTCGTGTACCAGGTTGCCGCCGCGATGCGCGCGCTCGAGACCGCGATCACGCAGCACCCCAGCGCGGAGGGCTGGAGCTCCCTTGTCGCCGACCGGGTCGACTCGTTGCGTAGGGCGTACATCTGCGACCTGCAGCAGTCCCAGCGCGGGCTGGACGACCGGGTCGACACCACCTGGGACGCGACCCCGTGGCTCGCCGGCCGGGCGGCGATGCTGCGTCGCGAGCAGTCCAGTCTCGTCGAGGAGCTCGACCGGCTCCGCGACGGCTGCGCCACCTCGCTGGAGCCGGACGCGCTGCGGCGGCAGGTCGTCGCCACGCTGACCAGGCTCGCCCGCTGCCGGCAGCGCGAGGCCGACCTGTTCTACGAGTCCGTGGACCTCGACCTCGGCGGCGAGCAGTAGGCCGAGCCGTAGGCGCCGGGCGGCTCCGGACCGGGGCCGACGGTGCGCCCGCCCTCTACTGGCAAAAATCTCAAACCTGAGACAAGCGGCGGCGGTTCTACTTTGCTGGAACCTCCCATGCGTATCAGACGTCTGATCTGAACGTGGACATGCAGGAGGCTGCTATGGACTCGCACACAGGCTGCGGCTGTTCCCGTTGCTCACGACTTTCTTTGGCAGCCTGGCAGCGATCGGCCTGACCCTGTCTCCTGCGTTCGCGACGAACTATGTGGGCAGTACCGGCAACACTGGGTGTACACCAGGATCAGGCTTGAACGAAGCAGATGGACCTACCATACCTTCTGGTGGGAGGACCTGGCGGACGTCACAAGGGACGCGGCGCGCAACTCAAGGTTGGACGATTTCGATCCGACTGACCTAGATGCGGCAATGGCAGAGTCAAAGGGCCCTAGCGTGGATGTAGTAGCCCACGATTATGATTACGAACGTTCTGCGGCTGGAACTGGAACGAGATTGCCGGCCTGACCGCCTGCGCGAGCACCGTCGACGGAGGGTCCGCGTGCGACCGCCATAATGTGTTCTTCGATCTGGGCGATGTGAATGCGCTAGCGTGGTGGCAACGGAGGTCCCTTGCATGTCATGAGTTTGGGCACGCGGTTGGGCTATCTCACCGTGACGAAGGATGCATGACAGATGAGAAGGCATGGCCCACGGATCTTGCGTCGCACGACCGCAACCATATCAATAACAATTACTAAGAAGGACGTCATGGCTGTTGGATCGAGCCGTAACTACCTGCCCCTTGTCCTCACAATTGCCGGCATCGGTGCCGCGACCGGTTGTGCTATTCCGCAACAGCATGCCGAGAGAGCAGGCGAGGCCAGCTACCTAGTAGCGGTGATGCGTGAGCGCCAAGAGGCGGCAAGGCGCATCGTACCTTATACGAGCCTTGCAGAAGTGCTGCCCAATACGGCATTCAAGGCACCTGGTTCACCTCAGCAGTCCTATAGCGAGACCCTGGTGCGCGGCAGGATTGTAGACGTGGAGCCTGGCGTCGGGTTCACCATTTCGGACGCTGACGATCCCTCTGGGTCGCTGGCCGATTTCGACGCGCCAACTGTTGCATGGCGGACCATTCACCTTAAGCTCCACGTCGACAGTGTCATAGTGGGCGAACCTGTCGACTCGTCACTTCAAGTGGGATATTCGGTCGATCCGAACGATGACTTCAAGCAGCTTCGCCGTGACTTTCTGGCGTTGCCCGACGTGATACTTCCGCTCGACAGGTCTCCGGTGTACGCATACCAGCCGAACGTGTGGGGCGTCGCGGGGAATGGTGCTCTGCTGGCGACGGTCCAGAACGGGAACCTGTCCCTACCTTTCCTGAGCAGCGATGAAGAATCTCAAATGCTCGTGGGGGTCAAATCCCTTGCGGAACTGGAAAAGGCGGCGAAGGCACCCGCACGGACTTTGCCCGCCGTCTCGCACGGCGAGGGCCTGGCCCCCGCCACCTCGTGAGAGACGCGTCCGGCGACCTCGACCACGACGGCGAGCAGTAGGCCCCTGAGACGTGCGAAGGTGCGCACCCGCCGGCCACTGACGTGGGAACTTCGGCACGTCCAGCGCCGCTGGCGTCCCGGATCGGCGGAGGGGGCGGGATTCGAACCCGCGGCTGACATCTCTGCCAGCGACCGCTTTCAAGGCGGCTCCGATCGGCCACTCCGGCACCCCTCCTCAGGCGCGGCTAGGTGACGACGGCGAGCACGTCACCCTCCTGCACCACGTCGCCGGCCGAGACCCGCAACTCCGAGACCGTGCCCGGGAACTCGGTCAGCACCGGGATCTCCATCTTCATCGACTCCAGCACCACGATCGTGTCGCCCTCCGCGACCCAGTCGCCCGGCTCTACGGCGACGCTCAGCACGTTGGCCACCATCTCGGCCACGATCTCGCTGGCCACTCCGGCGACCTCCCTCAGCGCCTCCCGCATCCCGGCCGTGTCACGCTACCGCAGCACTTCACCCCGCGGGGGTTACCGACAATGTGGCGGCGGCCCCGTTCGCTGAGTAGCGACGTCGCGACGCATCGGCGCCCGGGCCGCCGAGCCTCAGACCAGAGTGCGGAGCCCGTCGCAGACCTCGACGGGCTCGCAGCCGCCACCACTCGTGGCCGGTCACGCACGTCGGCGCACCCGGCCGATCATCCAGGCGGCTCAGCGCGGCAAGGGGTGCACCGCGAGCCGCCGGTGCTGCAGCGCGGGGTTGGTGCGTCGCACCTCGGCTACCCGGTCGGGACTGAGGTCACCAGTGACCACGCCCGGCTCCTCCGCGAGCCCTGCCACCACCTGCCCCATGGGGTCCACCACGGCGCTGTGACCGCTGTAGGACCGGCCGCACTGCGCCGCCGCCACCACGTAGCAGGTGTTCTCGATCGCCCGCGCACGCAGCAGCGTCTGCCAGTGATCGACCTTGTGCGGCCCCGCCACCCACGCCGCGGGCACCACGAAGGTGTCGGCTCCGGCGTCGACCAGCAGCCGCGCCAGCTCCGGGAAGCGCAGGTCGTAGCAGGTCATCAGGCCGAGCCGCAGGTCGCCGACGTCGACGACCACCGCGGACGGGTCGGCACCTACCAGCCGGTCGGACTCGCGGTAGCCGAACGAGTCGTACAGATGGGTCTTGCGATAGGCACCCTGGACACCGGACCGGTCCACGACGACGAGGGTGTTGTAGGCGCGCCGGGGGTCCTCGGTCGACTCGAACATGCCAGCGACGATCGTGGTCGTGTGCCGCTCGGCGAGCCGCTGCAGCGTCGCCACGAACGGGCCGTCGAGCGGCTCCGCCACCGGGGCCAACGGCTCGTCACGGCTGCCGAAGTCGTGCATCACCGCCTCGGGCAGCACCACGACATCGGGTCGCCCCGCCGCCGCGGTGGCCACCCCCGCCTCGATCACGGCCAGATTCGCCGCCTTGTCGGTGCTCGCGCTCATCTGCACCAGGGCCGCCCGCATGGCTCCAGTGTGCCGCGCGGACCTCAGCCGGTGACCTGCGCACCAACATCGACCGGCCGGCCACTCCGGTCATGAGGTTCCTGAGTCCCTCCGTAGGCTGACGCGCGTGCGCGCCGTCGTCTGCCCCGAGCCCGGGGGTCCGGACGCCCTGACGATCGTCGAGCGGCCCGACCCAGTCGCCGCACCCGGCGAGATGGTCATCGACGTCGCCGCGTCGGCGGTCAACCGCGCCGACCTGTTGCAGCGGCAGGGCCGCTACCCGCCGCCGCCGGGGGCCAGCGACGTCCTCGGGCTGGAGTGCTCCGGCACGGTCGGCGCCGTCGGCGCCGGTGTGGAGGAGTGGGCGGTCGGTGACGAGGTCTGTGCGCTGCTCTCCGGTGGCGGTTACGCAACCCGGGCCGTGGTGCCCACCGGTCAGGTCCTGCCGGTGCCGTCGGGGGTCGACGTGGTGACCGCGGCGGCGTTGCCGGAGGTGGCCTGCACGGTGTGGTCCAACGTGTTCATGCTCGCGGCGCTGCAGCGTGGCGAGACGTTCCTCGTGCACGGCGGCGCCGGCGGCATCGGCACCATGGCGATCCAGCTCGCGGCGGCGCTCGGCGCGCGCGTCCTCACCACCGCCGGCTCACCCGCGAAGCTCGCCCGTTGCCGCGAGCTGGGCGCCGACGTGGCGATCTCCTACCGCGACGAAGACTTCGTCCAGGCGGCGCTAGCGGAGGCCTCCGGAGGCGCCGACGTGATCCTCGACAACATGGGCGCGGCGTATCTCGGCCGCAACGTCACCGCCCTGGCGCCGAACGGCCGCCTCGTCGTCATCGGGCTGCAGGGCGGGACCAGGGCAGAGCTCGACCTCGGCGCTCTCCTGGCCAAGCGTGGGGCGGTCACGGCGACGTCGCTTCGCGGCCGGCCCTCGGCGGAGAAGGCCGCGATCGTGGCGAGCGTCCGCGAGCACGTGTGGCCGCTGGTCGCCGACGGCCACGTGCACCCGGTCGTGCACTCGGTGGTGCCGTTCGAACACGTCGCCGAGGCACATCGGGTGCTCGAGGACGGGGAGCATGTCGGAAAGGTCGTCCTGACCTGGTGACCACGGCCCTGCCGGTTAGCCGCCGCCCTGCCGCCCCGCGTCGACTCTGGCGCCTAGAGTGGGCCAGCATGAGCCAGCAGCCTCAGCAGTCCGCGTCCGGCGACGACGCCCGCGTCGTGGTGGTAGGGCCCGACGGCATGGCGGTCGAGGGGCCGCCCGAACAGAGCCGGCGCGTCGACGACGACGACCGGTCGGTCACCGACCTCGTCGAGCAACCGGCCAAGGTGATGCGGATCGGCAGCATGATCCGACAGCTGCTCGAGGAGGTGAAGACCGCGCCGCTGGACGAGGCGAGTCGGCAGCGGCTGCGCGACATCCACCACTCCTCCATCAAGGAGCTCGAGCAGGGTCTGGCGCCGGAGCTGGTCGAGGAGCTGGAACGGCTGAGCCTGCCGTTCACCGAGCAGACTCCGTCGGAGGCCGAGCTCCGCATCGCCCAGGCGCAGCTCGTCGGGTGGCTGGAGGGGCTCTTCCACGGCATCCAGACCGCCATCTACGCGCAGCAGATGGCCGCCCGCGCCCAGCTGGAACAGATGCGTCGGGCTCTACCGCCCGGCACCCTTCCCCCTGGTGCGCCACGACCGGGGCAGGAGCCCGGCCAGGATAAGGAGGGCCGCCCGCAGCCGGGCGGTGGCATGTACCTGTAGCGGGCTCGAGCGGCGGACGCTGCCCGAGCGGACACGGCGGGTCTCCACGCAGAACCGGGCACCAGCGACGAGCACCCATCGGCGTGTCGGTGACGTTCCTGACCGGTTTCGCGACGCACCGCCCCGGCCACCCGGAGCCGCAGCCGCGGTGTCTGCCTGTTGCGAGGGCGGACCTCGCCGGGTCCCGCCGGCGCCGGCAACGGACAGGCATCATGCGTGAACGGTGGTGACAGAGGGTATCCTCACAGGATGAGTTCTGTGACGTCACGCACGTCGCGGGTCGCCGTCGGAGGCGTCGCGC
>JALYMZ010000130.1 GCA_030773435.1 Actinomycetota bacterium
CCGCCGCGCTGGCCGATGACGTGGCCGCCTACGCCGAGCTCGTGCACGCCGGCCGAGCTCCCGCTGACCTGGTGACAGATCGAGCCGCCGCGGCCGGTCCGCTCGCCGTACTCGAGGAGCTCGCCCATGGCTGACCTGGCCAGCGCCGGCGTGCCGCTCGGGGCGGACCGCATCGCGCGGCTGCTCGCAGCGGCGCGCACCAGAACCGACCTGCTGACGACGCTCGACGACCCGGAGCTGGTCCGTCAGCACAGCCCGCTGATGAGCCCGCTGGTGTGGGACCTCGCGCACGTCGCGCAGCAGGAGGAGCTGTGGCTGCTGCGCGGCGGCGACCTGCGCCGCCCGGGGCTGCTGCCTTCCGACGTCGACGCGCTGTACGACGCGTTCCGGCACCCGCGTGCGGAGCGCCCCCGGCTGCCGCTGCTCCCGCCGGTCGAGGCGCGCCGCTACGGGCGGCAGGTGCGGGGACGTGTGCTCGACGCGCTGGAGCGGACCGACGAGCTGTTCCCGTACGCGATGGTCGAGCAGCACGAGCAGCAGCACGCCGAGACGATGCTGGCGACGCTGCAGCTGCGCGCGGGTCCACCGGTGCTAGCGGCGACCACCGCGCTGCCGGTCGGCCGACCGGTCCCCCGCGACACGGTGCTCGTGCCGGCGGGCGAGTTCGTGCTCGGCGTCGACACGGTCGACGAGCCCGCGTCGCTGGACAACGAGCGACCGGCCCACGTGGTGCACGTGCCGGCGTTCCGCCTCGGCCGGGTGCCGGTGACGAACCGCGAGTGGCAGGCGTTCGTGACGGCCGGTGGTTACCACGAACCGCGGTGGTGGTCGGATCGTGGCTGGCGGCACCGGCTGGAGGCGGGGCTGGAGCGGCCGCTGTTCTGGAACCGCGACGGCACCCGGGTTCGCTTCGGCGTCGTCGAGGAGGTGCCACCGGACGAGCCGGTGCAGCACGTCTGCTACTTCGAGGCCGAGGCGTTCGCGGCGTGGGCCGGCGCCCGGCTGCCAACCGAGGTGGAGTGGGAGAAGGCGTGCTGCTGGGACCCGGCCACGAGGCGGCGGCGCCGTTGGCCGTGGGACAGCAGCGCGGCCGGGCCGACGGTGGTGAACGTCGGTGGCGGGGCGCTGCGGCCAGCACCGGTCGGGGCGTTTCCCGGCGGCGCGTCGGCGTACGGCGTGGAGCAGCTGGTGGGTGACGTGTGGGAGTGGACGTCGTCGCCGTTTCGGCCGTGGCCGGGATTCGTCCCGATGCTCTACGGCGACTACAGCGAGCCGTTCTTCGGCGGCGACTACCGCGTGCTGCGGGGTGGCTCATGGGCCACCGCGGCGTCCGCCGTACGCCCGTCGTTCCGCAACTGGGACCACCCGTTCCGTCGGCAGATATTCACCGGCGTACGGCTGGCCTGGGACGCCTGACGTGTGCCGCCACCTCGGCTGGCTCGGTGCGCCGCGGTCGCTGTCGGCGCTCGTGCTGGAACCGCCGCACAGTCTGCGGCGGCAGTCCTGGGCGCCACGCCGGCAGCGGTACGGGGCGGTCAACGCCGACGGCTGGGGGGTCGGGTTCTTCGTCGGCGACCTCGCGGTGCCGGCCCGGTGGCGGTCCGTGCGCCCGCTGTGGGGCGCCACCTCGTTCCCCTCGGTGGCGCCGCATCTGGTGTCGGGCTGCGTGGTCGCCGCGGTGCGGTCGGCCAGCGCCGGCATGCCGCTAGACGAGACCGCGGTCGCGCCGTTCCTGCACGCCGGCTGGCTGGTGTCGCACAACGGGCGGGTGAGCCGGGCGGTGCTGCCGGTGGAGCGGGACGCGGAGTCGATGTGCGACGCGGCGCTGCTGGCGGCGTACGCCGTCGCCCAGGGCGTGGACCGGCTGGTCGAGACCGTGCCGACGGTCGCCGCGGACGATCCCACCGCGCGGCTGAACCTGCTGCTCGCGGACGGGACGCGGATCCTGGCGACCACGTGGGGCGACACGTTGAGCTACCGCGTCGAGGACGACGGTGTGGTGGTGGCCAGCGAGCCGTTCGACGACGACCCCGCCTGGGTCGACGTGCCGGACCGGCAGCTGGTCGAGGTGACCTCGGCCGGGGTCGCGCTGACCCCGCTGGAGCCGCGCCGGTGACGCTGCCGCTGGACGTGCACCTGCGGCCCGACGTGCGCCGGGCGGCGCTGCTGCGCGACGTCCGGCAGGGACTCACCGCGACGCCGAAGTGGGTGCCGTCGAAGTACTTCTACGACGCCCGGGGGAGCCTGCTGTTCGACGAGATCACCCGGCTGCCGGAGTACTACCTGACCCGTGCGGAGCGGGCGGTGCTCGCGCAGCGGGCCGGTGAGATCGCCCGGCTCTCGTCGGCGACGACGCTGGTGGAGCTGGGCAGCGGTACGTCGGAGAAGACGCGGCTGCTGCTGTCCGCGCTGCGCGAGGGCGGGACGCTGCAGCGGTTCCTCGCCGTGGACGTGGACCCGACCGTGCTGACCGCAGCCGGGGAGTCGCTGGCCGCGGCGTACCCCGGGCTCGCCGTGCATGGTGTGGTCGCCGACTTCGAGCACCACCTCCACCTGCTGCCGGGCGGCGGCCCCCGGCTGGTGGCCTTCCTCGGCTCGACGGTCGGCAACCTCGAGCCGGTGGCGCGGCGGCGGTTCCTCGGCGAGCTGTCGGGGTCGCTGGCCCCGGGCGACGGCCTGCTGCTCGGCACCGACCTGGTGAAGGACCCGGCCCGGCTGCTGGCCGCCTACGACGACGCGGCCGGGGTGACGGCGGCGTTCAACCGCAACGTGCTGGCGGTGCTCGACCGCGAGCTGGGCGCGGACTTCGGCGCCGACGGGTTCGGCCACGTGGCCCGGTGGGACGCCGACCGGGAGTGGGTGGAGATGCGACTGCGCAGCGAGGCCGACCGCGCCGTGACGGTGCCGGCGCTGGACCTCGTCGTCGGCTTCGCCGCCGGGGAGGAGATGCGCACCGAGATCTCGGCGAAGTTCCGCCGGGAGACGGTCGAGGCGGAGCTCGCCGCGGCCGGGCTGGAGATCCGGCGGTGGTGGACCGACGCCGCCGGGGACTTCGCGGTGTCGCTGTCGGTCCGGGCGTGACCGCAGGCGGTCCGGGCCGCTGCGCAACGCCGCCGGTCGTCACCTCGTCGGAGCGGCCGAGGCGCTGAGGAGCAAGTTGTACGCCGGAGGGCAGATTTCTTCCTCAGCGCCGCTGCCGGTGTCCTCCTCAGCGCCACGCCAGCCGGTTTGCCCCGGGCACCGGCGCATCGGGCGCCGGAGCATCCCGGCACCGGTCAGCGCAGTGCTGCGGCCAGCACGGACAGCACCGGGGAGCAGCCGGCGTCCAGCTTCACCGTGGCCAGGGGGTCCCCCCGGGTGGCGCCACGGTTGACGATCACCACCGGCAGACCACGTCGGTGTGCCTGCCGTACGAACCGGAAGCCCGACAGCACGGTCAACGACGAACCGACGACCAGCATCGCCTCGGCGGCGTCCACCACGGCGTAGCAGCGCTCGACGCGGTCCTTCGGCACGTTCTCGCCGAAGAACACCACGTCGGGCTTGAGCACGCCGCCGCACCGCAGACACGCGGCGACCCGGAAGTCGCCGGGCGTGTCGACGTCGGCGTCACCGTCCGGCGCCGCCACGACGTTGCCAGCGGAGCCGAACCCGGGGTTGAGCGCGTCGAGCCGGGCCTGGAGCTCGACGCGGCTGCTGCGGTGGCGGCATCCCAGGCACACCACGTCGGCGATGCGGCCGTGCAGGTCCACCACGTCGCGGCCACCGGCGGCGGTGTGCAGCCCGTCGACGTTCTGCGTCACCACGGCGCCGACCGCGCCGCAGCGCTGCAGGGCGACGATCGCGCGGTGCCCCGCGTTCGGGACGGCGCGACCCAGCGTGCGCCAGCCGACGTAGCTGCGGGCCCAGTACCGCTGCTGCGCCGGCGGGCCGGACACGAACTCGGCGTACGTCATCGGTGTGCCCCGACGGGACCCCGGACCGCGGTAGTCGGGGATGCCGGAGTCGGTGCTGATGCCGGCACCGCTCAGCAGCACCGTGCACCGGCCGGCGAGCGCGTCGACCGCGTCCTGGACCGTGGACGGCCCCGCGACCCGAGCCTGGGTGACCACGGCAGCCGAGTGTAGGTCGCGCTGGCCGGTGCCGTGTCCCGGCGAGTGTGCTCGGTGCCGTCCGGAGTCCGTTCATCCCGGCAGGTGGGTGCACAGCAGTGCAAGCGCGAACGTCGGCACCGCGCAGGACAGCGCCCGCAGCGCTCCCTCCAGCGGCGCCAGCAGGGAACCGGCGTCCAGCGGGCGCACCTCGCCTGTCCGCAGCCGCACCGACCCGCGGACCTCCGCGGTGCTGCGCCGCAGGCCGCGAGCCGGCGTGCTGAGCCGCCGCTGTGCAGTGGACAGCAGCACCGCCGCCACGCAGGCCAGGATCCCCGACGCCACGACGTCCGGCGTCGGCGGCGGGTGCTGCGCGAGCAGTCCGGCGGCGACCGGGAACCCGCCCCAGGCCAGGGCGAACCCGAGGTCGGTGTGCAGCCGGCCACCGAACAGCTCGAGGTTGTAGCCGAGCACCAGCACGACCCCGACCGGAATCGCCGGCCCCAGCCACGGTGCGGCGTACACCGTCCCGACGACACCCAACGCGACCGCGCCGAGCAGGCTTGCGCCGGCGGCCAGCCACAGCGTCCGGTCGGGGATGGCGGTGCCGAGCGGGCGTCCGTGCAGCTCGTCCAGCGCGTGCGCGGCGATGCCGAGGGCGAGGAAGAACGCGGCCACGGACAGCAGCAGCATCCAGCCGTCCAGCTCCGGTGCCAGCGCGGCGCCGATGACGACGTAGCTGAGGTGCCAGGCGGTGTACGGCGGATGGAGGACGGTCCACCAGTCGGCGGCCCGGCTGCCGCGCCGGCCGTAGAACGCGGCGGGGTCGGCGGACGCCGGCTCAGTTCTCGGCCTTCCGGGCGCCGGCTCAGTCATCGGCCTTCCGTCCCGACATGACCAGCCCGCCGCCGAGGCTCATCCGCCGGACCGTGACGTCGGTCAGCCCGGCGGCCCGCCACGCGAGCACGGTCCAGTCCACCGGGTACCGCCGGTAGTGGGCGCTGATCGACGGGCCGAGGAAGCGGCCGACGTAGTACCACTCACGTCCTCCCATGACCAGGCCACCCGCCGGCAGCAGTGCCCGGGTGTAGAGGAGCCACCAGGCCCGCCACCACGGGTTCGGCGGGACGGCGAACTCCAGGCTGGCCACCGTGCCGCCGCCACGCACCACCCGCGCCAGCTCGCGCAGCGTCGCGGCCGGGTCGGCGACGTAGCGCAGCAGGTAGGTGAACGTCAGCGCGTCGAAGCATCCGTCGGGGAACGGCAGCTGCTCGGCTCGCCCCACGACCAGCCGGATGCGGTCGCTGCGCCCGCGGTCGCGCACCCGGTCACGCCCCCGCCGCAGCATCTGCTCGGTCAGGTCGATCCCCGTGACGGTCGCGCCGGTGCGCTCGGCCAGTAGCAGCGCCACCCCGCAGGTGCCGGTGGCAACGTCGAGCACCGTGCGCGGTGCCGGCTGTGCGGAGGCGACCGCGTGCACCATGGCGCCGCGCCAGCGGCGGTTCTGCCCGAACGAGAGCAGCTCCGCCAAGGCGTCGTAGCGTCGCGGCAGGCCGTCGAAGAGCTCGCGGGCGAACGGGTTGGTGCGGCTGCGGGCCAGCGACATCGTTCGCATGGGTCACCTCCTCGACGCAGCGGGTTGCGTCGGCGGTGTGTCGGCGGCCGCCCAGGAGAGCCCGGCGACCGGACGGCCATCCTCGCAGCAGGCGGTTTTGCGGTGTTCGGGGTATGAAGGGAGGCGTGTCCTCCTCCGAACAGCTGGTCGCGGGCCGATACCGGCTCCAGCGGCTGCTCGGCAGCGGGGGCATGGGCGCGGTCTGGATGGCTCGCGACGAGGTTCTCGGCCGGCCGGTGGCGGTCAAGGAGGTGCGCTTCCCGGCCGGCGTCCCCGGCGCGGAGCGCGATGTGCTGCGCGAGCGGATGTTGCGGGAGGCGCGCTTCACCGCCGGCCTGAGCCATCGCGGGATCGTCACGGTGTACGACGTGGTGTCCGACGACGACCAGCCCTACATCGTCATGGAGCTGGTGCAGGACACCAGCCTGGCCGACGAGGTCAACGAACGCGGCGCGCTGCCGCCTCGGCACGTCGCTGAGCTCGGCCTGGCCCTGCAGTGCTCAAGCCTTGCTCGCTTAGTCGCAGACAACCGACGGCACAAGCCTCCCCGGGACGAACACCAGCCGCTGCCCGCCGTTGTCGCGGTACACCAACCGGTCCGCGTTGTCGAGGGCTCCGCCTCCGTCTATCACGCGAACCGTCCCAGTCCCGGTGAATGAGTCGGGCACGTTCGTTGCGTCGAACGGCGGACGTTCCATCTTCCACATGTTTCTTGGGTACCCCTGCAGCCGAATCCCACAGTCCCACAGCGAAGCATGCGCCTCGGCCTGCCGCGGTGGTGGCTGTGCAGCCACTGGGCGCCTTGCGGTCATCAGCCCATCCTGGCGCGCGGAAAAATTGATACCGTGCGCTTCGCTCGTGGGCTTCGGCCCAGAGTCCTGCTCGGTCCAGCAGCCCCCCAACACTAGAGTGCCCATCAAACCCGCACCTGCAATTGCCAGTCTGTTTGTCACAGCGCTCCAAGCGAGACCCGAGGGAAACGGTCTTCAGTGTGACGCAAGCAAGCGGCCGTCGGTTCCCTGAACCTGAGACACGCGTTGGCGGTGGCCAAGAACGTGGGACCGCCTGCTCCCATCGTCGTCCGACAGCCAGGCAGGCCAAACGAGCCTCCCAGGCCGCGGACGGCTGCAGAGCACGACGCGGCGATGCCTTTCGTAGGCCGACTCAGGGTGGAGGTCGTCGCTCCCACGGGGCTCTCCTGGGCGTTCGCGCGGGGGTGGGAGGTTGACGGTTGCGGGATGCGTCCCGTTCAGCGGTGTCCGAGGGGGGACTTGAACCCCCACCCCCTATACGGGGACTAGCACCTCAAGCTAGCGCGTCTGCCTATTCCGCCACCCGGA
>JALYMZ010000131.1 GCA_030773435.1 Actinomycetota bacterium
GGGCCGCCGACGGCGACGCCTACGCGCTCGTCCTCGACGCCGACCGCAAGCCGAAGGGGTGGCGGCGTGCGGACGGCCGGGTCAACGGCGTGGTGCCGCTGGGCTCGACGTTCACCCCGGCACAGTCGCTCCGCGCGGCGCTCGACGGTGCCCTGGTGTCGCCGACCGAGGAGGCCGTGTGCGTCGACGGCGACGGTCGCTACCTGGGCGTGGTCAGCCACACCGACATCGCCCGTCACCTCGTCGAGTCGGCCGAGGCGCCGGCGGGTCGCCCATGAACTGGCGGTGGGTCGGCTCCAACCTCGACGTCATCGGTGTGCTGCTGCTGGAGCACGTGACGCTTGCGCTGGTCCCCGTGCTCATCGGGCTGGCCGGGGCGCTGCCGCTGGGCTTCCTCGCCGTGCGGTTCCCGCGCGCCTACCCACCGATGCTGGTCACGAGCAGCGTCACCTACTCGATCCCGTCACTGGCGCTGTTCGTGCTGTTCCCGGTCATCCTCGGCACCCAGATCCTCGACCCGGTCAACGTCGTCGCGGCCCTGACCGTCTACACCGTGGCGCTGCTGATCCGCAACGTCGTCGACGGGCTGCGCGCCACCTCCGACGAGGTGCGCCAGTCCGCCGTGGCCATGGGGTTCCCGCGCTGGCGCCAGCTGGCGCAGGTCGAGCTGCCCCTGGCGCTGCCGCTGATCTTCGCCGGGCTGCGCGTCGCCACGGTCGTCAACATCAGCATGGTCAGCGTCGGCGCGCTGATCGGCGTCGGCGGCCTCGGTGAGCTGTTCACGATCGGCTTCCAGCGCGACTTCCTCACCCCGCTGCTGGTCGGCATGTTCCTCTCGGTCGCGCTGGCGCTGCTCGCGGACGCGCTGCTCGTCACCGCGCAGCGCCGGCTGACACCGTGGACGAGGGTGGGGCGGTTCGGGTGAGCGTGTGGCAGCAGCTGGCGGCGTTCCTCGCCGACCCGACGACGTGGAGCGGCGCGGACAGCATCCCGGTGCGGCTGGCCGAGCACCTGTACTACACCGGCGCCGCGCTCGCGCTGGCGGCGCTCGTCGCGCTGCCGGTCGGCATGCTGATCGGCCACACCGGCCGCGGAGCGTTCGTCGCGATCGGCATCGGCAACGCGGCCCGCTCGTTCCCGACCTTCGGAGTTCTCATCCTCGTCGTGCTCGTCGTCGGGCTGGGGTTCACGCCGGTGCTCCTCGCACTGGTCGTCCTCGGCATCCCGCCGATCCTCACCGCGACGTACGCCGGCATCCAGGGCGTCGACGACGCCACGGTGACCGCCGCCCGCGGGATGGGGATGACCGAGGTCGACCTGATGCTGCGCGTGGAGACGCCGGTCGCGCTGCCGGTGATCCTGTCCGGCGTACGCAGCGCGACCCTGCAGATCGTCTCCACCGCCACCATCGCGGCGTACGTCGCGCTCGGCGGCTTCGGCCGCTACGTCGTCGACGGCCTCAAGAGCCGCGACTTCGGCGAGATGCTCACCGGCGCGCTGCTGGTCGCCCTGCTCGCCGTCGTCCTCGACCTGGCCTTCTGGCTGCTCGGCCGCGTGGTCGTCTCCCCCGGCGTCTCCCGCCGGTTCCACCGCACCCGCGCGCCCGCCACCCCGCACTCCCCGTCGCAGGTCCCGGCCTGACCGCTGCCCGTCGCCCGCAACCCCCATCGGAGGAAACCCATGCGCACGTTCCGTCTCGCCGCGCTCGCCGCGACGGCGCTGTTGACCCTGGGGGCCTGCGGAGGTGACCCGCTGCAGGAGGACGACGGCTCTGCCTCGGCCGCGGCCGGCGGCCCGCTCGTGGTCGGGTCCGCCGACTTCACCGAGAACATCATCCTGGCCGAGATCTACGCGCAGGCCCTGGAGGCAGCGGGCGTGCAGACCGAGACCAACCTCAACATCGGCTCCCGCGAGACCTATATCCCCGGGCTGCGCGACGGTTCCATCGACCTCATCCCGGAGTACACCGGCGCGCTGCTGGTCTACCTCGAGGAGGACGCCACCCCTTCCGGCAGCGAGGAGGTGTACGCCGCGCTGCAGGACGCGCTGCCGGAGAGCCTGACCGTGCTCGAGCCGTCCGACGCCGAGGACAAGGACGCCCTCGTCGTCACCCAGGAGACCGCCGAGCAGTACGACCTGGAGGCGATCCCGGACCTGAAGGGCGTGGCCGGCGATCTGGTCCTGGGCGGGCCGCCGGAGTTCCAGGACCGGGTGCAGGGCGTGCTCGGGCTGCGCGACGTCTACGGCATCGAGTTCAGCGACTTCCAAGAGCTCGACACCGGCACGCTGTCGGTGACGGGGCTGCAGGACGGCGACGTCGACGTCGCGAACATCTTCACCACCAACCCCGCGATCGAGGTCAACGACTTCGTGGTCCTCGAGGACCCCGAGGACCTGTTCAGCGCGCAGAACATCGTGCCGCTGATCCGCAGCGACCGGCTCACCGACGAGGCCGAGTCGACGCTCAACGAGGTGTCCGACGCGCTGACCACGGAGGGCGTCACCGAGCTGATCCGCCGGGTCGACATCGACAAGGAGAACCCCGACGACGTCGCCGGGTCGTGGCTGGAGGACAACGGCCTGGTGTGAGCCGGTCGACCACCGCCCCGGGCGACGCCGCGGCCCCGCGGTCCCGTCACCAGCGGCCGCGGTGCACGACCTCCTCGACCGGACGCCGGCCACGGCGCAGCGACGGGGAGCGGCGGTCCGGCGCGCGGTGCCCGACGGTGATCGCCCCGACCGGCGTGCGGTCCTCGGGCACGCCGAACTCCGCCCGGAACTGCGCCGTGCGCTCTGGCGGGATGCCGAAGAAGCAGGCCGCCAGGCCCTCGTCGACCGCGGTGAGCAGGATCAGCAGCGCCGCCATGCCGGTGTCGACGTGCCAGTACGGCACCGGCCACCGGGCCTCGTCCCGGTCCGTCCAGCCCTTGTCCTGCTCGGCGTACCGGTCGAGGTAGGCCGCCCGGCACGACAGCGCGACGATGACGACCGGGGCACGGCGCATGCCCTCCTGCCACGACGTCGCCTCCTCGCCCGGCGGCGTGGTTGCGGCCCAGAACCGGGCCACGTCGGCCGGGGTGTCGAGCAGCAGGAACGCCCAGCCCTGCGTGAAGCCGGCGCTGGGTGCATGGGTCGCGCGCTCGAGCAGCCGGCGTACGACGGCCGGGTCGACCGGCTGATCGGTGTAGTTGCGCACCATGCGGCGCCGGCGTACGACCTCTGCGAGCTCCACGGCGCCGCACGTTACCGTGACGCTTCGATGACGAACCCGCAGATGGACCCAGATGCCGCCGGCTTC
>JALYMZ010000132.1 GCA_030773435.1 Actinomycetota bacterium
GGCGCCGAGCAGGAAGCCGAGCGCTGTTGCGGTGAGGCCGCCGCTAGCTTCGGCTTCGTCCATGAGCTCGAAGGCCAGCGTAGAGATGAGCACCCCGGCGCCGAAGGCCATGACCGTCGCGACGACACGGCTCGGCACCTGGACCACCCACGCGATCGCGGCGCCGATGACGAGCGCTCCACCGCCGACGAGTCCCCACAGCGCCGCCTCAAGCCATCCGAGCATCTGCCTCTCCTCGTTTCACGATGTTGACCTGCCTGATATCGAGGCGTCGGTGTGCGGCGCGATCCAAAAGTGCCCGCGCAACCGCCGAC
This sequence comes from Actinomycetota bacterium, assembly GCA_030773435.1. Taxonomy (GTDB): domain Bacteria; phylum Actinomycetota; class Actinomycetes; order Propionibacteriales; family Nocardioidaceae; genus JALYMZ01. The sequence continues at coordinate 315 of JALYMZ010000132.1, forward strand.
GGGTATGCCCGGTCGCGTCAGGTTCACCGCCCGAGTTCGAAGCGGCGTCCAGCCAAAGCGCCAGGCCCACCCTCATAGACCACGACGGGGCGGCGCTGCGACGCGCGCGGGCGGGCGGTTACCAGACTGGCCGGTAGGTGCAGATCTGCCGTTCATCCTGGGGAGTGCGTCGAGCCGGGTTCGGTTCCGGCCTGTACGCCATGCGGGCTCAGCCATGCGGACTCAACAGCAGGATGCCGCGGCCGAATGTGCGACTCCTTCGACCGATGGCGACGGCGACATCTCCATTACCGCCGTCACGGTGCGCACTCACCCCGCCGACCCGGTGCGGTTCTCCTTCCCTGCGACCGGAGTGCGCGTTGGCGACGAGCTCACCGCGACGGTCACCAAGACCGGCGACGGCGACGAGCTGACCCAGCCGACGGCGTCCACCGGTCAGTGCTCGCCGTGCTCGCGGATCGAGTAGCGAGTTACAACCCATCACCGTTACAGGCCTTTGTGAAGTCGTCCGGTAAGCCGCTGACCTGGGAATTTATGGGCGGGCACGGGAGTCATAGTGATCTCAGGGTGTCTACGCCGCCGATCGCCCGAGGTTCCCGTGCCCGCTGTTGCGTCATCTTCCCTGTTTGTCCGTCCTGCCCGCCGCCGCTGATCTCCCTGACCGACCCGACGGGCTGTCGGAGGCCGAGACGATCACTTTGGTCGCCGCCCTGGCCTCGGTGGCTGATCCGCGCAAGGCCCGGGGCCGCCGTTACTCGCTGCAAGCAATCTTGATGCTGGCGTTGACCGGGATGATGGCCGGCGCCCGGTCCTGGACCGCGCTGGCCCAGTGGGCCCGGGAGCAGCACAAGGTCCGGTTGTGCGGGCCGCCGCCGTCGCTGTGGACCTTCCGACGGGTGCTGTGCGCCGTGGACGTCGCCGCGGTGGAAGCCGCGCTGTCGGCCTGGGTGCTCGGCCGCCGCCAGGCCACCGCCGGCGCCGTGTCCGGGCCACAAGCCGCCGATCGGGTGGTGGTGACCTGTGACGCAAGACCGTCCGCGGCTCACGAACGAAGGCCGGAACGGCGACCGCGCTGTTCGGCGTGTTCGAGCATCGGCATCGGTGGGTGCTCACCCAGCGCGCGATCGAGGGCGGCAACGAGATCGTCGCGTTCGCCGCGACCCTGAACACCCTGCCGGACCTGCGCGGGACCCTGGTCACCGCCGATGCCCTGCACACCCAGCGCGAGCACGCGACCTATCTGCACGGCCGGACCGAGACCCGCTCGATCGCGGTGCTCGCCGCCGACGGCGCGCCCGGCATCGACGGCTTGTTCCCGCTCACCGCCCAGGTGATGCGCGTGATCCGGACCCGCACCGACCGCAAGAGCGGTAAGCGCTCCCGCGAGGTCGTCCACGCGATCACCTGCCTGGACCACCGCTGCGCCGACCCCGGGCTGCTGGCCGGCTGGCTGCAGGACCACTGGGGGAAAGAGAACCGCGTCCACCACGTGCGCGATGTGACTCTCACGGTGAGGACGCCTCCCGGATCCGCACCGGCACCGGGCCGCAGCTAATGGCCGCCCTGCGCAACACCGACCTCAACCTCGCCCGGCTCCGCGGCGAGACCAATTCGCCGCCTCCCAGCGCCGCAACGCCTGGACCGGCAGCACCGCCGCCGACACCGTCAGGTCGTCCTCGACGACCAGAACCCGGGCCATGCCCACAGACTAGAAACACTGCCGCCGACAGGCTGCTGGCACGTTATTTTTCGTAAGAAGTTCCCCTCGCTGTGGGCGGTGACCGACGCTTGGCGGCTCGGCTAGTGTCCGTCACCGAAAACCCCTGGAGGTGAACATGAGTGAGCGGCCGATCGCTGACTACGCGCTGTTGTCCGATTCCCGTTCAGCGGCGCTGGTGGGGTCCCACGGCTCGGTCGACTGGCTGTGCTTCCCCCGGTTCGATAGCCCTGCAGTGTTCGGCCGCCTTCTCGGCGAGCAGGCCGGGCACTGGTCCATTCGCCCGGCGGG
>JALYMZ010000133.1 GCA_030773435.1 Actinomycetota bacterium
CTCGGCTCGGTGCGAAGCCTCGCGGACGTCGCGCAGCAGGTCCGCCACCAGATGCATGGCGACGTCGAGTCGCTCACGGTCGGTGATGTCGTCGGGGTGGCGCGCCCCCGGTGGCGGCTCCGCCGAGGTCAGCTCGGCCAGGTCTCCGACGACGTCGTACCTGGCCGTGGTGAGCGCTTGAACCGTCACCCAGGATCGGTCCCGAAGCTCGGTCACCTGCTCCGGTCGCAGTCTGATCCGACTCCCTGTCATCGGTACCAGCAGCTGGTGGGACAGGTATCGCTGCAGCCACCGGTAGGTCTCTGTCCAGTGATTGTCGTCTGCAGCGATGGCTTCACGCAGTGACGGGCCCAGCAGCTGCAGCAGGCTGGCGGATTCGGCACTGAGCGACTCGCGCACTCGGTCGGGCCGGGTGTCACACACGACAGGGTCCACGCCACAGAGCTGGGCGAACCGTCGCCACAGCAAGTCAGGGTCGGAACCCCTCGATGGCACCGTGACGACGTGGACCTGCTCAACTGGCAGGTCGCCTCGCCACCGCTTCAGGGCCACGGCGGGATCGAGCACCGACCAGCGCCACCGACCGCGCTCGCGGTCGAGTGACTGCAGGAAGTCGTCGAGCGAGCAAGACTCGCCGATCTTCAGTGTCTCCTGCCATGCCGCCGGGATCTGTTCGACAAAGTCTCGAGCGGTGAACACCACGTGCGTGTTGGCGATGCCCAGCTCCTGCACTGCCCGCTCAGCTTGCCTGGCGCCCGCCCGCGAGAACCACTCGTTGCTGATGATGACGGTCCCCGACCATTCATGCGCCGCGCGGACGATCTGTCTCCAGTTCGCGTGGCGCCTGCCGTGGGGCCCCTGCCGCACCCCACCGGCGGCCAGCCCGTGGTCGAACCTGCTCCGGCCGGGCACGAGCACGCCGGCCGCACGCAGACGGTCGCGGTTACCGAAGAGGACCTCCTGCAGGAACGTGGTGCCGGTCTTCGGTGCGCCGATGTGGAGGATGATGCGCTCCGCCATCCACGTGGCCCCTTCTCTCGTGGCGCCGAGTCTAAGCTCTGACCGGGCCGAGCCCGCGGCGCCACAAACGAGCTCTCGGCCACGATCCACTGCGTCGTCGCAGGCGTCCCTGGCGCCGGCGCCGGGCTGGATACGCTGCCATCTGACCCCGAGTCGCGATGCGAGGGAGCGCGCAATGCCGATGGCTTTTCCGACCGAGCCGACCGGCTTGCCGGTGGGCAGCTACGACAGCTACGAGGCCGCGCAGGCGGCGGTCGACTACCTGTCCGACCAGGAGTTCCCGGTGCAGCACCTCACGATCGTCGGCTCCGATCTGCGCCTGGTGGAGCGGGTGGTCGGGCGGATGACCAGTGGCCGCGCCGCCGCGGTCGGCGCCTCCGGCGGCGCACTGTGGGGTCTCTTCATCGGCGTGATGATCATGCTGTTCGCGGCCACCGAGGAGGGTGCGCTCCTGCTGCTGCCGCTGCTCAGCGCCGCGTTCGGTGCGCTGCTCGGTGCGATCATGGGCGCGGTCGGGCATGCGATGACCGGCGGCCGGCGCGATTTCACCTCGACGACCTCCGTTGTCCCCAGGTCCTACGAGATCCTCTGCCAGCACCAACACGCCGAGGAGGCGCGCAACCAGCTCGCCCGACTGAACCTGCGCACCTGAGGTCGGGACCGGTCCAGACCAACCCTCGATCACCCGCCACCCTGGTCGCGCAGTGAGCCGACGACCCGGTAGACGGGCCTCCTGACCGGACCGTGCGGGGCCGGCGTGCACGTGGTGGAGGCGTTGCGGCAACAGGCCCGCGACTGCGCGGACCTCGGGTCGCCGATGTACGCCGACCTGCTCGACCGCGCCGCCGACGACGTGGAGCGCGGCGGCCCGACCGCCGCCGTACTGCACGGCCACGAGGACGACCCCGGCCGATCGGCGCTGCCGCTGCGCCTGATGGGTACGGTGCATCGGCTGGTACTGTCCGGTGCGGTTCCGGAGCTGGCGGAGTGGTATCCGAGCGCGGGCGGCAGCTGGCGGCCGGCGGTCGGCTGTCCGGCGTTCCGGCAGGTGCTGGCGACCCGCCGTGACCAGATCCGCTCCGGACTCCACCAGCCGCCGCAGACCAACGAGGTCGGCCGCTCGGCGGCGCTGTTCGGCGGGCTGCTGTTCGTCGCCGACGACACGCACCTGCCGGTGCGGCTGTTCGAGATCGGCGCCAGTGGCGGGCTGAACCTGCGGGCCGATCACTACCGGTACGACGACGAGTCGGGTCGGGCCTACGGCCCCCAGGACAGCCCGGTGCACCTGACTCGGGCGTGGCTGGGCGCCTGCCCGCCGGTGGCGACGCAGCTCCGGCTCGCCGAGCGCCATGGCAGTGACGTGGCGCCGCTCGACCCGACGTCGCGGGACGGCGCCCTGACTCTCATGTCCTACGTGTGGCCCGACCAGCAGGCGCGCCTCGAGCGCCTCGCTGGTGCGCTCGCGGTGGCCCGCCGGGTTCCGGCCGTGGTCGAGCGGTGCCGCGCCATCGACCTGGTGCGGCGGCTGGCACCGGCGGCGGGGCTCACCACGGTGCTGTGGCACTCGGTGACGTGGCAGTACCTCGACCGCGACGAGCAGGCCGCAGTTCGTGATCGGATCGAAGAGCTGGGCGCCGCGGCGACCGAGTCGGCACCGTTCGCGCACGTGTACATGGAGCCGCAGCGGCGCCTCCCACAGTCCGGGCTCGAGTTCCCCGTCGTACTCCGGCTCTGGCCAGGTGGGGAACGGCGCGTGCTCGGTGTGGCCGCACCGCACGGCGTACCCACGACCTGGGCGTGAGGAGACGCACGCGCGTCTCGGGCAAGGCAGGCTGGCGTCGGAGGAGCCGCCGCCGCACGTCGGAGCGCAGCGATGAGTGCACCCGGCTGCTGCGGCGGCGTGGCAGCATCGCGGCATGGCAAGCGAGCGCGAGGTGTGGCTGGTGCGGCACGGCGAGACGGAGTGGAGCCGGGACCGCCGGCACACCTCCCGTACCGACGTGGCGTTGACCAAGGCCGGCGCGCATGCCGCGGGTCAGCTGGCGGCACGCTTGCTGCGTACGCCGTTCGAGCTGGTACTCACCAGCCCGCGGCAACGGGCCCGCCGTACGGCGAACCTCTGCGGGTTCGGTGACGCCGAGGTCGACGAGGACCTCGTGGAGTGGGACTACGGCGAGTACGAGGGCATCACCACCGCCGAGATCCGCACGACGGTGCCCGGCTGGACGGTGTGGACCCACGAGTCGCCGGGCGGCGAGACGGCGGAACAGGTCGCCGAACGGCTGGACCGGGTGGTGGCCCGGGTGCGGGCGGTGGGCGGGCGGTCGCTGGTCTTCGGCCACGGTCACGCGCTGCGGGCGCTGGGGGCGCGCTGGATCGGCCAGCCGGCGTCTGCCGGCCGCTACCTGGTGTTCGACACCGCCCAGATCTCGGTCCTCGGCTACGACCACGACACCCCGGCGATCCTGCGCTGGAACTGCTGACCGGCGTAGCCGCGGGTGGCGGTCGGGTCTCCGCCGCGCATTTGGCCTGTTACCGCGCGGAATCGGGCCTTCCCCGCCGAAATGTCGGTGGGGAAGACCCGATTCGGGTCGGGAAGCGGTCGGCACCGGCGTGGTGGGATGGCGCGGGGAGACCCGATTCGGGTCGGGAAGCGGTCGGCACCGGCGTGGTGGGATGACGCGGGGAGACCCGATTCGGGTCGGGAAGCAATGGCCGGCCGGTGGCTCCGGCGGGGCCAAGCTCACTTGGCGCCGCCACCGATGACTCCCCACTCGGTCAACGCGTCGACGAGCCCGGGGCTGCACGGCAGTGCACCGAGCTCCCCCGGGGCCACCCACCGGGCGTCGGCGGCGTCGCTGCCGGCGACCAGCCCGCCACCGACCGGCGTACAGGCGTAGTCCCGGATCTCGAACATCACGCCGGCCGGCCCGTCCCGCTCGACGGTGCCCACGAGGTCGCCCACCCGTACGCGTAGACCGGTCTCCTCCCGCACCTCCCGCATCAGCGCCTCGGCGTCGGACTCGCCGGGCTCCACCCGCCCGCCAGGCAGCGACCAGGTCCCGGCTGCCGGGGCCTGCCCGCGCCGCACGAGCAGCAGCCGGCCGGTGTCGTCACGCAGCACGGCGCCGACGCACCGGATCCGAGGTCGTTGCGATGCCGCGGTCATGGCGTCTCCGACTCCAGCAGCGGTGCGGGGTTGACGTGGCAGCGGGTGCCCCGCGACCGTCGTACCCATGACGTCGCGGCTGCACGTGCACGCCCCGAGCGCCGAGGCGCTCGCCGGGCACGCTTCGGCACTTAGCATGCCGCTGTGGCTGCCCTGGCCGCTGCCGACGGACTGGGTGGTCGCCGGTTTCGGCTGGGTCGACCACGGCCACGAGCAACTGGCCACGGTGCTCTCCTGCAGCGGACCCAACCCGCTGGGCGGGCCCGCCGAGATGCTCGTGGTCACGGAGGAACCCGGGACCGGGCTCGGCTCGTCGTTCGCCGGCATGGACTCCCCGCATCCGGGCCCCGAGGTCGGTGTCGGCGCGCCGCATGCGCACGTCGACGTCGACGGACACCAGGTGTCGCTGTGGTGCGTCACAGCCGCCGCCGCCGACCAGGCGGTGTACGCCGGGGAGTGCGAGGGCAGGTGGCTCTGGCTCGTGCTGCACCCGGAGTCGGCGGGTGCGTTGCTGCTCGAGAGACTCATTTTCGCCGACGTGCGCGACCTCGGGCGGGAGGTGGAGCTGCTGGCGTACGGCGACCCGTCGCCGCGGCTGATGGCGTCGGAGTGAGCCCCTAGGCTGTCGCGGTGCGCATCGACCTGCACACCCACTCCGACCGCTCCGACGGCACCGACGCGCCCGCCGACGTCGTCCGCCTCGCCGCGGCCGCCGGCCTCGACGTGGTCGCGTTGACCGACCACGACACGGCCGACGGGTGGGACGAGGCAGCGGCCGCGGCGCGCCACGTCGGGGTCGGATTCGTTCCGGGCATCGAGATCTCCTGCCGGCACGCCGGCGCGGGCGTGCACCTGCTGGCCTACTTCGTCGACGCCGCCGACCCGGCGTTGCAGGCCGAGCTGGGCCGCATCCTCGCCGGCCGCACCGCGCGGCTGCCCGAGACGCTGCGGCGGCTACGGGCTGTCGGCGTCGACGTCACCGCTGACGACGTGCGCGCGGCCTCCGACGCCGCCACGGCGCTCGGGCGTCCCCACGTCGCCGACGCGCTGGTCGCCCAGGGGTTGGTGCGCACCCGCGACGAGGCGTTCGCGCGCTACCTGTCCCCGGGCCGACCCGCGTACGTCGACCGCTACGCCGCCGACCTGTACGCAATGATCGACCTCGTCGCCGGCGCCGGGGGAGTCACGGTGATCGCGCACCCGTGGGGCCGGCAGAGCCGACGAGTCCTCAGCGCGGACACACTGGCCGTGCTCGCCGAGCACGGCCTGGTCGGCATCGAGGTGAACCATGCCGACCACGACGACACCACCCGCACCGAACTCCACGCGATCGCCGACGAGCTCGACCTGGTCGCCACCGGTTCCAGCGACTTCCATGGCAGCGGCAAGCTCGACTGCCCCCTCGGCGCCAACCTCACCGCGCCGCAGCAGCTGGACCGGTTGCTCGACGCCGCAACGCAGGCCGCCCGCCGGGCGGGACGAGCGACACCGCAGGTGGTACTGCGGTGACGGCGCTGGTGGATGTGACCCTGCTGGCCGAGGTGTTCATCACGCTCTTCGTGATCATGGACCCCCCGGGCACCATCCCGCTGTTCCTGTCGCTGACCGGTGGCCGGTCGCCGGCGCTGCGCAAGCGGGCGGCCTGGCAGGCGGTCGGGGTGGCGTTCGGCGTCATCGTGGCGTTCGCGCTGTTCGGACGGCAGCTGCTCGAGTACCTGCACATCTCGTTGCCGGCGCTGCAGACGGCGGGCGGCCTGCTGCTGCTCCTGGTCGCCCTGGAGCTGCTGACCGGCAAGACCGACGACGCCACCCACTCTGCGGACGTCAACGTCGCGCTGGTCCCGTTGGGGACACCGCTGCTGGCTGGTCCCGGTGCCATCGTCGCGACCATGGTGTTCGTCGAGCAGGTCGACGGCTCCGCCGAGCTGGTCGGCGTCGCGATCGGCCTCGTCGCCATCCACGTGGTGCTGTGGCTCACCATGCGTTACTCGGTGGTGATCCTGCGGCTGATCAGGGAGTCCGGGGTCACGTTGGTGACCCGGATCTCGGGGCTGCTGCTCTCGGCGATCGCCGTACAGCTGGTCGCCGACGCGGTCCGGGCGTTCATCGCGGGGGAGGGTTGATGAGTGCGGCGGACGATCAGGTCCAGCTCGGCTTCGACGGCATGCCGCGGCGGCTCTACTCGGCGGCACCCACCCGGCTGCTGGCCTACCTCGACTGCCCGCGGCGCTACCGCCTGACCTACCTCGACCGGCCGGCACCGGCGAAGGGGCCGCCCTGGGCGCACAACAGCGTCGGCGCCGCCGTGCACGGTGCACTCGCCGGCTGGTGGAGGCTGCCGCTGGAGGAGCGCACGCCGCAGGCCGGAGCACGGCTGGTGGAGCGAGGCTGGCTGCCCGACGGCTTCCGTGACGACCGGCAGTGCGCGATGCAGCGGGAACGGGCCGCGGCCATGGTGGCGGCGTACCTCACCGACGTCGACCCGGCCGACGAACCGGTCGCGGTCGAGCGGACCGTGTCCCTCACCACGACCTGCGCGGCGCTGTGGGGCCGCGCGGACCGCATCGACGAACGGCCCGGTGAGGGCTTGGTCGTCGTCGACTACAAGACCGGGCGGCACCTGCTCACCGTCGACGACGCCCAGGCGTCGCTGGCGATGGCGGTGTACGCCGCCGCCACCGCCCGGACGCTGCGGCGGGAATGTCGCCGCGTCGAGCTGCACCACCTGCCGTCGGCGCAGGTGCTGGCTTGGCAGCACACCGACGAGAGCCTGCAGCGGCACCTGCGCCGGGCCGACTCGCTGGCCGCCGAGGTGGCCCGCGTCGACGAAGCCTTCTACGTAGGCATGTCGCCGGAGCAGGCCGACGAGCTGTTCCCGGCCAGACCGGGGCCGAGGTGCGGCTGGTGCGACCTCAACCGGGTCTGAGCGCCGGGCCGCGCGGCGTACGCGGCGTTGCCGTCGTGGGCGGGTCTGTCAGCAGACGACTGAGCAGCTCGGCGGTCGCCCGGGGGTTCTCCGCGGCCGGGGAGTGCCCCGCCGCCGGTAGGACGTGGGCGACGCCCCCCAGCCGGGCGGCCATGGCGTCCTGCACCGCGGTCGGCCACCCGTCGTCGTCCGCGCCGTACACCACGTGTATCGGCACGTCGAGCTGGGCCAGCTCGGCCACGCGGTCCTGGGCGCTGACCAGCAGCCGGGAGATCGCCGCGAGAGAACCGGGATGGTTGGCCAGGAACCGCCGGCGCAGGAACGCCGCGACCTCCGGCGACGGCGTCGCTCCGCCGCCCCCGCAGGCGTCGTGCTCCAGCTTCGCCGCGTAGACGTCGGCGAGGGTCTCGGTGGCGAGCGCGTCGGCCAGCCGTGACAGGAGCGCGGCCCTCGCCGTGTCGGTGAAGGCCGCGGGCCCGCTGCACAGCAGGGTCAGCGAGGCGAAGGAAGCGGGCTGAGCGAGCACCGCCGTCTGGGCGACGAGTCCGCCGAAGGAGTGGCCGAGCAGGTGCACCGGCCGGTCATCGACGGCGGCGGCCACGGCGCACGCGTCGGCGGCGAAGCCGTCGAGGGTGAAGTCCTCATCGTGCCCGGCCGGGGACTCGTACTGCCCGCGCTGGTCGTAGCTCACCGTGCTCCACCCGGCGTCGCGGAGCAGCGGCAGCAGCGCGATGAAGTCCTCCTTGCTGCCGGTCCACCCCGGTAGCAAGACGACGGTTCCGCGCGGACGTGACGCCGGCGCGACCCGGGCGGCGAAGTCGCCCCGGCCGGTGCATAGCGTTCCGGCGGTTACGCCGGCGGGCAACTCGAGGTACGGCGGGGTGCTCACCGGCCGGACCCGGGCAGGCTCGCGACGACCCGACCTGGTGCAAGCCGCGCAAGCACGCTGAGCGCGGCGTACCGCTTCGTCGGCACCGACACCGCCTTGCCGGCGGCCAGGTCCCGCAACGCGGCCGCGACCACCGCGTCGGCGTCGAGCCACAGCCACGCGGGGACGCTGCTGACGTCGAGGTCAGCGCGACGGTGGAACTCCGTGCGCACGAAGCCAGGGCACAGCGCCATCACCGTGACCCCTCGGCGGCGGTACGCGTAGTGGAGCCACTCGCTGAGGCTGGTCAGCCACGCCTTGTGCGCGCCGTAGCTGCCGCGTGGCGCGAAGCCGGCGACGCTCGAGACGTTGACGACCGTTCCATGACCGCGACTGCCCATGACTCGCACCGCGGTATGGGTGAGCCGCATCGGTGCTCGCACCAGCACGTCGAGGCTGCGCTCCTCCTCCTCGATGTCGCTCTCCCCGAACCTGCGGCCGAGCCCGGAACCGGCGTTGTTGACCAGCACATCGACGGCGCTGTGCGTATCCGCGATGCGATCCTCGACCCGGGCGAGGTCGCCGATCTCGCCGAGGTCCGCCGGCAGCACCTGGCAGCCGACGCCGTGCGCCGCCTTGAGCTCGTCCGCGACGCGCCGCAACCGGTCCACGTCACGTGACACGAGCACGAGGTCGTAGCCGCGGGCGGCGTAGGCCCGGGCGAAGGCGTGGCCGATGCCGGCCGTAGGGCCGGTGATCAGGGCGGTAGGCACCAAGTCAGGATAGGCGCCGGTGCCGCGGCGTCCGCCGGCGAGAAGCGCCGACCTGGTCGCGGGAGGTGCGGCCGCCGACCGGCTGGGCGCACGTGGCTGCCGCGTGGCGACGCTCGGCTCCCGACGACGCTGACTAGAGTGTCCTGCTATGGGGTCCCTTGCCGCTGGGTCGATGCGGTGGCGCCTGTGCGTGGTCGGTGCCGCCACGCTGGTGGCCGTCGTCACCCCAGCCGCGGGTGGGCCGACCACAGGCGATCCGGTCGCGGTGGGCCCGCAGGTGCGCGACGTAGCGGGCAACGGCGTGGCGGTGTACGGCGAGGTCGCTGACCGCGACGCGGGTCGGCACCGGCGGCGCGCCGGCCACGTCCCGACGGACCCGCCGGCCGTGCCGCGTCGCACCGGCTCCGGGAAGCGGGTGGTCTTCGACGCCGGCCAGCAGCGGGTCTGGCTGGTGGGAGCGAAGGGGCGGGTACAGCGCAGCTATCCGGTGTCCGGCAGCAGGTACGACAACCTCGACGCCGGTCGCTATCGGGTCTACTCCCGGTCCCGGCACGCGGTGAGCTTCACCTACGCCCAGACCATGCGGTTCATGGTGCGCTTCGCCACCGGGCGCCGCGCGGCGATCGGCTTCCACGACATTCCCGTCGACCGTCGAGGACGGCCGGTGCAGACGCGGGCGGAGCTCGGCCGTCCCCTGTCCGCGGGTTGCATCCGCCAGGCCCGCGCCGATGCCCGGGCGCTGTGGCGGTTCGCCCGGGTCGGCACCGTGGTGGTCGTGACCGACTGAGCCGGCCACGTCGCCGACCGCAGGAACACCGCGGACGGGAAGACCGGCGCACCCGGGTGAGTGGCTCGCACCGAGGGTTACCTGCGGCGGCGCCGCCGGCGTGCCGACCGCTCGGAGGTGCCGACCTCCGCCTGGTCGGGAGACGCCGATGCCTCCGGTGGTGGCGCCGGAGCCGATCCGTCACCACCGGCGCCCACCGGCTGCCCACCACGGGTCCGGCGCCGGGTGCGAGTG
>JALYMZ010000134.1 GCA_030773435.1 Actinomycetota bacterium
CGTCGCCACCGCCTGGGGAGTCTCGTCGCTGCCGGCGCAGCCGGGCCGCAGCACCGACGAGATGCTGGCCGCGGCGGCGACAGGTCGGCTGCGTGCACTGGTCGTCGGCGGTGTCGAGGTCACCGACCTCAGCGACCCGGCGGCTGCTGTGGCGGCCCTGGACGCCGTGCCGTTCCTCGTCAGCCTGGAGATCCGGGCCAGTGACGTCACCGAGCGCGCCAACGTGGTGTTCCCGGTGGCAGCCGTCCCGGAGAAGGCCGGCAGCTTCTTGGACTGGGAGGGACGGGTCCGCTCCTTTGACAACGTCCTGCACACCACCGGCGTCCTGTCCGACCTGCGGGTGCTGGCCGGCATCGCCGAGCAGCTCGGCAGCGGGCTGGGCTTTCGTGGCATCGACGGGGCCCGGACGGAGATGGCCGAGATCGGCCCGTGGGACGGTGCCCGGGTGCCCGAGCCGAGCGTCGAAGCGCCGGCCGCCACCGGGCCGCCGGCGCTCGGCAGCGGTGAGGCGGTGCTCGCCACCTGGCGGCTGCTCGTCGACGACGGTCGGCTGCAGGACGGCGACGCCTACCTCAAGGCCACCGCGCGGGCCGCGGTCGCCCTCGTCTCCCAAGGCACCGCCACGGCACTGGGCCTCACCGCCGGCGGCTCGCTCACCCTCTCCACCGCACACAGGTCCGTGGCGTTCCCCGCCGCCGTCGCGGACCTTCCCGACGGCGTCGTCTGGGCGCCGCTCAACTCTGCCGGGATCTCCTTGCACCGCGATCTCGGCGCGCGTGCCGGCGACGTCGTACGCATCGAGGCAGGTGTGTCGTGAGACTGGACCCCGTCCTGGCCGCGCCCGTGTTCGCGCAGGAGAATCTGCGCCAGTTCGGCAACGACCCGGTGTGGGTGTGGCTGCTCAAAGCGCTGCTCGTCTTCGTGCTGCTGGTGCTGCTGACGCTGTTCAACATCTGGTTCGAGCGGCGGGTGGTGGCCCGGATGCAGCACCGCGTCGGCCCCAACGTGCACGGTCCGTTCGGGCTGCTGCAGTCCCTGGCCGACGGGGTCAAGCTGGCGCTGAAGGAGGACATCGTCCCGAAGGCGGCCGACAAGGTGGTCTACGTCCTCGCGCCGGTGATCGCCACCATCCCGGCGTTCATGGCGCTCGCGGTGATCCCGTTCGGACCGGTGGTGACGGTGCCGTTCACCGACATCCGCACGCCCCTGCAGCTGACCGACTTCCCGGTCGGCGTGCTGTACGTCCTCGCGGTGGCCTCGATCGGCATCTACGGGATCGTGCTGGCCGGGTGGGCGTCAGGCTCGACGTACTCGCTGCTCGGCGGGCTGCGCTCGTCGGCGCAGATGATCTCCTACGAGATCGCGATGGGGCTGTCGTTCGTCGCGGTGTTCCTCTACGCCGGGTCGATGTCGACGTCGCAGATCGTCGACGCCCAGCAGCGGCTGTGGTTCGCGATCATCCTGCTGCCGTCCTTCGTCATCTACCTCATCGCCATGGTCGGCGAGACCAACCGGGCGCCGTTCGACCTGCCCGAAGCGGAGGGGGAGCTGGTCGGCGGCTTCCACACCGAGTACTCCTCGCTGAAGTTCGCGCTGTTCTTCCTCGCCGAGTACATCAACATGGTGACGGTGTCGTGCCTGGCGACGACGCTGTTCCTGGGTGGCTGGCGGGCGCCGTGGCCGCTGTCGACCTGGGACGGCGCCAACGCCGGGTACTGGCCGGTGCTGTGGTTCCTCGGCAAGGTGCTGCTGGTGATCTTCCTCTTCGTCTGGCTGCGCGGCACGCTGCCCCGGATGCGTTACGACCAGTTCATGGCGCTCGGCTGGAAGTGGCTGATCCCGGGTGCGCTGGCGTGGACGGTTGCGGTCGCCGCCATCCGGGTGGTGACCGTGGACATCGGGTTCAGCCGCACCTACCTGGTCGTGGCCGCAGCCGCCGCGGCGGTCGTCTTCGCCGCGCTATGGCTGCTCGGTGACCGACAGGCAGGCCAGCCAGAGCCGGCGCCGGAACCGGCGCGGGAGTTCGACGCGTTCGCCGGCGGCTACCCCGTGCCGCCGATGCCCGGTCAGGGGCTGCCGGACCTCACCCCGGTGGGCGCGTCGGTCGCGCAGCGCGAGACGACGTACCAGCCGAGCACCGACGACGCCGCCCGCGGGCCGGCCGGCGCGACCGAGGAGGACCGCGGTGACTGACCTGAAGGAACAGTTCTGGGACCCGATCGCGGGGTTCGGGGTGACCTTCCGCACCATGTTCCGGAAGGTGGTGACCGAGCAGTACCCGTTCGAGAAGAAGCCGACCGCGCCGCGCTTCCACGGCCGGCACCAGCTCAACCGGTGGCCGGACGGGCTGGAGAAGTGCGTCGGCTGCGAACTGTGTGCGTGGGCCTGCCCCGCCGACGCGATCTACGTCGAGGGCGCCGACAACACCGTCGACGAGCGGTACAGCCCCGGTGAGCGCTACGGGCGCATCTACCAGATCAACTACCTGCGCTGCATCCTCTGCGGGCTGTGCATCGAGGCGTGTCCGACGCGGGCGCTGACGATGACCAACGAGTACGAGCTGGCCGACCCCTCCCGCGGCGACCTGATCTACGAGAAGCAAGACCTGCTCGCGCCGCTGCTTCCCGGCATGGAGGAGCCACCGCACCCGATGCGGCTCGGCGACGACGAGTCCGCCTACTACGGCGCCGCAGCTCACCGCGACGTCGCCGGCACGGCCGCCGCGACGCCGGCCAACGAGAGGCAGGTGGCGCGGTGATCGCCTTCTGGCTGCTGGCGCCGGTGATGGTGGCCGCCGCCCTCGGCATGGTACTGGTGCGCAAGGCCGTCCACTCCGCCCTGCTGCTCGCCGTGGTGATGGTGTCGCTGGCGATCCTGTACCTGGTGCAGGACGCACCGTTCCTCGCCGCGGTGCAGGTGATCGTCTACACCGGCGCGGTACTCATGCTGTTCCTCTTCGTGCTCATGCTGGTCGGGGTCGACGCGGTCGACTCGCTGGTGGAGACGCTGAAGGGGCAGCGGCTGCTCGCCGCGCTGGCCGGACTCGGGTTCGGTACCCTGCTGGTGCTCGCCACCAGCCAGGCGGTGGTGGGCGGCGCCCCGCTCGGGCTGGTCGGCGCCAACCGTGACGGCAACGTCGAGGGACTGGCGGCGATCCTGTTCTCCGACTACGTCCTCGCCTTCGAGGTCACCAGCGCGCTCCTGGTCACCGCGGCGCTCGCCGCGATGGTGCTGGCGCATCGGGAGCGGCTGGCGCCGAAGCCGACCCAGCGGGAGCTGGCGGAGCGGCGGTTGCGTGACTACGCCGCGACCGGCAAGCCACTGGGACCGCTGCCGCCCCCCGGGGTCTACGCCCGGCACAACGCCGTCGACACCCCCGCCCTGCTGCCCGACGGCAGCGCCGCCGACCTGTCCGTGTCGCGGGTGCTGAAGGCGCGCGGCACCGTGCGGCCGTCAGCCGAGGCCGCCGACGACGTCGAGCACGCGGTGCGGGCGATCGGCGGCGTGAGCCAGGCACGGCGCGACGCCAGGGGGGGCGAGTGAGCGTCACGCCGTTCCTGGTGCTGTCGGCGCTGCTGTTCACCATTGGTGCCGTCGGGGTGCTGGTGCGCCGCAACGCGATCGTCGTGTTCATGTGCGTCGAGCTCATGCTCAACGCGACCAACCTCGCCCTGGTCAGCTTCGCCCGCCACCACGGCAACCTCGACGGGCAGGCCGCCGCGTTCTTCGTCATGGTGGTGGCGGCGGCCGAGGTCGTCGTCGGCCTCGCCATCATCGTGACGATCTTCCGCACCCGCCGCTCGGCGTCGGTCGACGACGCCAGCCTGCTGAAGTACTGAGGGGACACCCACGTGAGCTGGACATCCGCACTGTCCGCGCCGGGTGCGCTGGCGGAGGCAGCGGCGATCGCGCCGGCACCCGCCGACGGGCTGTTTTCGCTGCTGTGGCTCGTCGTGGCGCTCCCCGCCGCCAGCGCGGCGATCCTGCTCGTCGGCGGCCGCGCCACCAACGGCTGGGGACATCTGCTCGGCACCGCTGCCCCGATCGCGTCGTTCGTGCTCGGCGCGGCGATGTTCGGGCAGCTGCTCGCCCGGCCCGCCGCCGACCGTGCCGTCGCGATGGAGCTGTACACGTGGATCTCCACCGGCCGCTTCGACGTCACGATGGGACTGCTGCTCGACCAGCTCTCGGCGCTGTTCGTGCTGCTGATCACCGGCGTCGGGAGCCTCATCCACGTCTACTCGATCGGCTACATGGCGCACGACCCGCGCCGCCGCCGCTTCTTCGGCCACCTCAACCTGTTCGTCGCCGCGATGCTGCTGCTGGTGCTGGGCAGCGACTACCTGGTGCTGTTCCTCGGCTGGGAGGGCGTCGGCCTGGCGTCGTACCTGCTGATCGGCTTCTGGCAGTACAAGCCGAGCGCGGCCATCGCCGCCAAGAAGGCGTTCGTGGTGAACCGGGTCGGTGACGTCGGCATGGCACTGGCTGTCATGCTGATGTTCGCCAGCTTCGGTACGACGTCCTTCGCCGGGGTCTCCGAGGCGGCGGCCGGGGCGGGCGGTGTTCCGCTCACCGCACTCGGCCTGCTGCTGCTGCTCGCTGCCTGCGGCAAGTCCGCGCAGGTGCCGCTGCAGAGCTGGCTCCTCGACGCGATGGAGGGTCCGACCCCGGTGTCGGCGCTGATCCATGCGGCCACCATGGTGACCGCCGGTGTCTATCTGATCGTCCGGTCCAGCTTCATCTACGACCAGGCACCGGTTGCGCAGGCCGCGGTCGTCGTCGTCGGCGTCGTGACCTTGTTGTGGGGAGCGATCATCGGCTGCGCCAAGGACGACATCAAGAAGGCGTTGGCCGGCTCGACGATGAGCCAGATCGGCTACATGGTGCTCGCCGCGGGACTCGGCCCGGCCGGTTACGCGCTGGCGATCTTCCACCTGCTCACGCACGGATTCTTCAAGGCGAACCTGTTCCTCGGCGCCGGCTCGGTAATGCACGCGATGGACGACGAGGTCGACATGCGCCGCTACGGCGCCCTGGCCCCGCTGCTGCCGGTGACGTTCGTCACGTTCGCGCTGGGCTACCTCGCGATCATCGGCTTCCCCGGCCTGTCCGGTTTCTGGAGCAAGGACGCGATCATCGAGGCCGCGTTCGGAGAGAGCCTCGTCGCCGGCCTCGGCGCGCTTCTCGGCGCCGGCATCACCGCGTTCTACATGACCAGGGTGATGCTGATGACGTTCTTCGGGCGGCGCCGATGGCCCCAAGGCGCCTCTCCGCACGAGTCACCCCGGGTGATGACCGTGCCGCTGCTGGTGCTGGCGGCGCTGTCCGTGGTCGGCGGGGTGCTGCTGCTCGGCGACTGGATCGTGGAGTTCCTCGCGCCGGTCGTCGGTGAGCCGGAGCACCACGAGCTCACCGTACCGCTGTGGGTGATGACCGTCCTGGTCACGCTGGTCATGGCCGCAGGCGTGGCGGTGGCGTTCCTGCTGGTAGGGCGTGGTGACGTCCCCAGGACCGCGCCCGCGCGGGTGTCGCCGCTCACCCGCGCCGCCCGCGCCGACCTCTACGGCGACGCAGCCAACGAGGCGGCGTTCATGCGACCCGGGCAGTACCTCACCCGGTCGCTGGTGTTCTTCGACAGCCGGGGCATCGACGGCACGGTCAACGGCGTGAGCGCGCTCGTCGGGGGCTCGTCGGGCCGGCTGCGGCGGCTGCAGACCGGCTTCGTGCGCTCCTACGCCCTCGCGATGCTCGGCGGCGCGGTCTTCGTCGTGCTGGCCCTGCTGGCGGTGAACCTTCCGTGACCGGTGCCGAGGCCTCTGGCTTTCCCTGGCTGAGCGTGCTCGGCGGTCTGCCACTGGCCGGTGCCGTTGCGGTGGCGCTGCTGCCCCGCCGGCGGTCCGCGCTTCCCAAGCTGGTGGCGCTCACGGTGTCGCTGGTCGCGCTCGGCCTCACCGTCGCGGTGGCGCTGCAGTACGACGCCGACGGCGGGCAGCAGTTCGTCGAGCAGCACCGCTGGATCAGCGCGTTCGGCGCCCACTACGCGCTCGGCCTCGACGGCATCGGCCTGCTGCTGATCGTGCTGACCGCGCTGCTGGCGCCGGTCGTCATCCTCGCGTCCTGGCACGACGCCGAGGCTGGACGATGGAGCGTCCACGCGTTCTTCGCCTGGATCCTCGCGGTCGAGGGGCTGTCGATCGGCGTCTTCGCCGCCACCGACGTGTTCTTGTTCTACGTGTTGTTCGAGGCGACGTTGGTGCCGATCTACTTCCTGATCGGCGGCTTCGGGGGACCGCGCCGCTCCTACGCCGCGGTGAAGTTCCTGCTCTACAGCCTGCTCGGCGGGCTGCTGATGCTGGCCTCGGTGGTGGGGTTGTACGTCGTGTCGGCCGGCGCGGGTGCGCCGTCGTACCTGCTCTCGGACCTCATGGCCCTCGAGATCGACCCGACGACCGAGCGGCTGCTGTTCCTGGGGTTCTTCGTCGCGTTCGCGATCAAGGCGCCGATGTGGCCCGTGCACACCTGGCTACCTGACGCCGCCAGCGAGGGCACCCCCGGCACGTCGGTGCTGCTGGTCAGCGTGCTCGACAAGATCGGCACGTTCGGCATGCTGCGGTTCTGCCTGGGGATCTTCCCCGACGCGTCGCAGTGGGCCACCCCGGTGGTGGTCGCGCTCGCCATCTTCAGCGTGCTCTACGGCGCGCTGGTGGCGATTGGGCAGAACGACATCCGTCGGCTGATCGCCTACACGTCGGTGTCGCACTTCGGCTTCATCGTCCTCGGGATCTTCGTTTTCAACAGTCAGGGGCACGCCGGCGCGACGCTCTACATGCTCAACCACGGCCTGTCCACCGCGGCACTGTTCCTGGTGACCGGATTCCTCATCAGCCGGCACGGCACGAAGATGATCAGCGACTTCGGCGGCGTCGAGCAGGTCGCCCCCGTGCTCGCCGGGACCTTCCTGCTCACCGGACTGTCGACGCTGTCGTTGCCGGGGCTCGCTCCGTTCGTGAGCGAGTTCCTGGTGCTGGCCGGCACGTTCACCGAGTCGGTCACCGCGGCGGTGCTGGCCACGCTCGGCATCGTGCTCGCCGCCGTGTACATCCTGCTGATGTATCAGCGCACGATGACCGGTCCGGTCCGCCCAGGGCTCGAAAGCACGCCGGACCTCGGCGGGCGTGAGCTCGCCGCGCTCGCACCGTTGTTGCTGCTGCTGGTCGTGCTCGGCTTCTTCCCCCAGCCCGTGCTCGACGTGGTCAACCCCGGCGTCCAGAGCACCCTGGAGCACGTCGGGGTGACCGACCCCGTGCCGAGCGCCGACGGCTCGGCCGCCGCCCACGGAGGTGACCGGTGACCCTTCTCGCCCCAGCGGCGCCCCTGGCGGTGCCCGTGTGGACCACCGAGGGGATCGGTGACGTCGCCGCGCCGAGTGTCGAGTACAGCCGTGTCTACCCGCTGCTGATCGTGTTCGGCGTGGCGCTGGTAGGCGTCCTCGTCGAGGCCTTCGTCCCGCGTCGACTGCGGTACGTGGTTCAGGTGCTGCTGGCCGGCGGCGGGCTGGTGGCAGCCCTGGTCGGCACCATCCTCGTCGTCGGGGACCTGCCGGTCACCGAGGACGGCTTCGCACGCGGCAGCATCTCCGCGGAAGGTGCGATCGCCGTGGACGGCCCCACGATGTTCATCTGGGGGACGCTGTTGGTGCTGGCGTTGGTCAGCCTCCTGCTGTTCGCCGAGCGCCGCCTCGAGGGCGGGGTGACCGCGTTCGCCGGACAGGCGGCCGCCCTGCCCGGCACCGATGCTGAGCGGGAGGCGTCGACCCGTGGGCTGGAGCACACCGAGGTCTTCCCACTGCTCACGTTCGCCGTCGGAGGCATGATGCTGTTCCCGGCCGCGAACGACCTGCTCACGATGTTCGTCGCCCTCGAGGTGCTGTCGCTGCCGCTGTACCTGCTCTGCGGGCTGGCCCGGCGGCGGCGGCTGCTGAGCCAGGAAGCCGCGATGAAGTACTTCCTCCTCGGCGCCTTCTCCTCGGCGTTCTTCCTCTACGGCATCGCCTTGATCTACGGCTACGCCGGCACGGTGAACCTGGCCGGTATCGACGCCGCACTCGCCAGCCGGACCACCGGGGACGGGCTGCTGCTGGCGGGCATCGGTCTGATGGCGGTGGGCCTGCTGTTCAAGGTCAGCGCGGCGCCGTTCCACGCGTGGACTCCAGACGTCTACCAGGGGGCACCGACCGCAGTCACCGCGTTCATGGCTGCCTGCACCAAGATCGCCGCCTTCGGCGCGCTGCTACGGGTCTTCTACGTCGCCGTCGGCGGTGCGCGGTGGGACTGGCAGCCGATCATCTGGGGCGTCGCGATCCTCACCATGAGCGTCGGGGCGGTGGTCGTGCTGACCCAAACCGACGTGAAGCGAATGCTCGCCTACTCCTCCATCGCCCACGCAGGGTTCATCCTCGTCGGGTTCGTCGGCGCCCAGACCGCGGCGCAGGCCGGCGCGGGCATCACCAGCGTGCAGGCGGTGCTGTTCTACCTCGCCGCCTACGGCTTCGCCACGGTCGGGGCGTTCGCGGTCGTCACCGTCGTCCGCGACCCGGCCGGTGAGGCCACACATCTGTCGCGCTGGGCGGGGCTCGGCAAGCAATCACCGGTCGTGGCCGGCGTCTTCGCGCTGTTCATGCTGGCCCTGCTCGGGTTGCCGCTCACCAGCGGCTTCACCGGCAAGTGGGCGGTCTTCGCCTCGGCCTGGAGCGGCGGCGCCCAGCCGCTCGTCGTGGTGGCGGTGCTGGCCAGCGTGGTGACGGCGTTCGTCTACATCCGTGTCATCGTGCTGATGTTCTTCTCCGACCCGGTAGGCGCCGGGCCCACCGTCGCCGTGCCGAGCGTCCTGACCACCGGGGTGATCGCGGTCGGTGTGATCGCTACCGTCGTACTCGGCGTCTTGCCCCAGCCCGTCCTCGACCTGGCGCGAGACGCCGGAGACTTCGTCCGCTGACCAGGCCCGCACCTGTTGCAAGGACACCGGGAGCCACCGTGAGCACCGCCACCTTCGGCCTGCCGTTCGTCGACGCGGACCTGCAGGCACGGGTGCGCGACGGGCTCGCGGAGGTCGAGCACCGGCTGCTCGCGCGGGCCGTGAGCGACGCCCCCCTGGTCACCGACGCGGCGCGCCACCTGATCGCCGCCGGCGGCAAGAGGTTCCGGCCCATGCTGGTCCTGGTGGCCGCGGAGTTCGGTGACCCCACCGCGCCCGGGGTCGTGCCGGCGGCGGTCGGCGTGGAGCTGACGCACCTGGCGACCCTCTACCACGACGACGTCATGGACGAGGCGGACCTGCGGCGTGGAGCAGAAAGCGCGAACGCGCGTTGGGACAACTCGGTCGCCATCCTGACCGGTGACTACCTGTTCGCGCAGGCCTCGGACCTCTTCGCCGACCTCGGCCCCGACGCGGTGCGGTTACAGGCCCGCACGTTCGCCCGCCTGGTCGAGGGCCAGGTGCGGGAGACCGTGGGCCCCCGCGAGGGCGAGGACCTGCTCGAGCACTACCTGCGCGTGGTGGCGGACAAGACCGGCTCGCTGATCTCGACCTCGGCCCGGTACGGGGCGATGACCTCCGGGGCCGGAGGCAAGGTGGAGGAGGTCCTCACCGCGTACGGCGAGCGTATCGGCGCGGCGTTCCAGCTCTCCGACGATGTGCTGGACGTGGTCAGCGACACGGGGCAGTCCGGCAAGACCGCCGGCGTCGACCTGCGGGCCGGCGTACTGACCCTCCCGGTGCTCATCGCCCGGCGGTCAACCAACCCCGCCGACGACCGGCTGCGCGAGCTGCTCGCCGCCGACCTGTCCGACGAGGCCATGCACGCCGAGGCACTGAAGCTGCTACGCGCCCACCCGGCGGTGCAGCAGGCCCGACTCGAGGTGCGTCGCCGCGCCGACGACGCCCGCGCGCTGCTCGCAGCCCTTCCCGGCGGTGCGGCACGGGACGCGCTCGCGGCGCTGTGCGACCTCGTGGTCACCCGCAGCGGCTGAGGCCGCGGTTGTTCCTGCGGGACCCGATCGAGTCGCTGCTGCCACCGGCTGCATCTCTCCGGTCAGACGGCCGCCGCGTCGGCCGCCAGCCGCAGCTGCCGCCGGTGGCGTGCCAGCGCCTCGGAGGTGAAGATCGCCAGGGCGAGCCACACCAACACGAATCCGCCCCATCGCGCAGCGGTCATATCCTCGTGCAGCACGAAGACGCCGAGCAGGAACTGCGCCATGGGAGCGATGTACTGCAGCAGCCCGATCGTGGTCAACGGCACGCGGGTCGCGGCGGCGCCGAAGCACAGCAGCGGGACGGCGGTCACCACACCGGTGCCGACCAGCAGCAGCACGTGCCCCGCGCCGTACTGGCCGAACGCCGCCTCTCCCGATCCCTGGAGGGTCGCCAGATAGAGCAGCGCGGCGGGCGCCAGCACCACCGTCTCGACGGTGAGCCCCTCGACCGCGCCGACGCCGGCCTGCTTCTTCGCCAGGCCGTACGCCGCGAAGGAGCCGGCGAGCACCATGGCCACCCACGGCAGCCGGCCGTACTCGACGGTCAGCCACACCACCGCTACGGACGCCATACCCAGCGCCGCCCACTGCAGCGGCCGCAACCTCTCGTGCAGCACGAGGACACCCAGCAGCACGGTCACCAGCGGGGTGATGAAGTAACCGAGCGCGGTCTCCACGACGCGCTCGTTGTTGACGCCCCAGATGTAGGCGAACCAGTTCGCCGCGATGAGGACCGCAGCCGATGCCAGCGTCCACCGCCGAGCGGGGTCGGCGAGCACGGCGCGGAGCCGGCCCATCCGCCCGCCCAGCGCCAGCAGCGCCACCACGACGACGAGGGTCCACGCGATGCGGTGCGCCAGGATCTCCAGCGGCGTGGCCGGCTCGAGCAGCGGCCAGTACAGCGGGAAGAGCCCCCACAGCAGGTACGCCGCGACGCCGAGGAGGAACCCGCGACGCTGCTCCGACACGGCTGCAGCCTACCGGCGCCACGACCCATAGGCCCAGTTGCTCCTGACACCCGGTCACGGAGTGAGATTGTTGCGTGGTGCCGGCGCCGCAAACGTCGTACCGCGGGATGACACGCGACTGCGGCGGCGGCGTTCGTCAGCTCGCGCGGTTACTGGGGATGTTCAGGCGACGGTCCAGGTGTCGGCCGCGTGCAGCAGGGCGCCGACGTCGCCTGATCCCTGCCCCGCCACCGCGGTGGTGACCTGCTGGCGGGCCAGGTCGTCGTACGTCGGTCGGTCCACCTGCCGGAAGACGCCGATCGGCGCCCGGTCGAGGTGGCCCGCCGTGGTGAGCCGGGACAGCCCGAACGCGGCCGACGGGTCCTCGGCATGCGCGTCGTGGACGTGCAGCGTCGCCTCGTCAACCGATGCGGTCTCCACGACCCGGAACTGCCCGGTCGCCTGGTCGCGCACCACGCCGTACCGGTCGTCGGGACCGAAGCGCACGGGCTGCCCGTGTACCAGCGGGATGATCGCGGCCTCGCGGGTCTCCCGGTCCTTGATGGCCTCGAACGCGCCGTCGTTGAAGATCGGGCAGTTCTGGTAGATCTCCACCAGCGACGCCCCGCGGTGTGCGGCGGCGGCCCGCAGCACCTCGGTGAGGTGCTTGCGGTCGGAGTCGACGGTGCGCGCCACGAAGGTGGCCTCGGCGCCCAGGGCCAGCGATACCGGGTTGAACGGCGTGTCGACCGAGCCCATCGGCGTCGACTTCGTCACCTTGCCGGTCTCGGAGGTCGGGGAGTACTGGCCCTTGGTGAGTCCGTAGATCCGGTTGTTGAACAGCAGGATCGTCAGGTTGATGTTACGGCGCAGCACGTGGATCAGGTGGTTGCCGCCGATCGACAGTGCATCCCCGTCGCCGGTCACCACCCACACCGACAGGTCGGGACGGGTGACCGCCAGCCCGCTCGCGATCGCCGGCGCCCGGCCGTGGATCGAGTGCAGGCCGAAGGTGTCCAGGTAGTAGGGGAACCGCGACGAGCAGCCGATGCCGGACACGAACGTGATGTTCTCCTTCGCCAGCCCCAGCTCGGGCAGGAAGCCCTGCACGGCGGCCAGCACCGCGTAGTCGCCACAGCCCGGGCACCAGCGCACCTCCTGGTCGGAGGTGAAGTCCTTGCGGGTCTGCGGCGCGTCGCTGGTCGGGACGTCACGCAGTCCAGGGAACGGCAGGTCCGCCTGCTGGGTCATGGTTGTGCTCCTTCGTGCCGGGATCCCTCGGGGTCCAGCGCGTCGTCGAGGCTGCCGACCAGGTCGGCGATCGCCGCGGCCAGCTCGCTGGACTGGAACGGCAGGCCGCGTACGGCGTTGAAGCCCACGACGTCGACCAGGTACTTGGCGCGCAGCAGCAGGGTCAGCTGGCCGAGGTTCATCTCCGGCACCAGCACCCGGTCGTAGCGCCGCAGCACGTCGCCGAGGTCGGCGGGGAACGGGTTGAGGTGGCGCAGGTGCGCGTGCGCCACCGCGCCGCCGGCCGCCCGGACCTGGCGGACCGCGGCGCCGATCGGGCCGTAGGTGGAGCCCCAACCGAGCACGAGCAGCCGGGCGGCCCCGTCGGGATCGTCGACCTCGGTGGGACCGATCGACGCCGCGATGCCGTCGACCTTGGCCTGACGGGTGCGGACCATGAGGTCGTGGTTCGTCGGATCGTAGGAGATGTTGCCGTGCCCGTCGGCCTTCTCCAGGCCGCCGACGCGGTGCTCGAGGCCGGCCGTGCCCGGCACCGCCCACGGCCGCGCCAGGGTCTGCCGGTCGCGCAGGTAGGGCCAGAACTCCTCGCTGCCGTCCGGGCGCCGGTGATTGGGGCCGGTGGCGAAGTCCGGCTCGATCACCGGCAGAGACGCCAGCTCGGGGATCCGCCACGGCTCGGAGCCGTTGGCCAGGTAGCCGTCGGACAGCAGCAGGACCGGCGTCCGGTAGGTCACGGCGATGCGGACGGCCTCGAGCACGGTGTCGAAGCAGTCACCGGGGGAGCGCGGTGCCACGACCGGCACCGGCGCCTCGCCGTTGCGGCCGAACATCGCCTGCAGCAGGTCGGCCTGCTCGGTCTTCGTCGGCAGGCCGGTGGACGGGCCGCCGCGCTGGATGTCGCAGATCAGCAGCGGTAGCTCGAGCATCACGGCGAGCCCGATCGACTCGCTCTTCAGCGCAATCCCCGGGCCAGAGGTCGTCGTGACACCGAGAGCACCGCCGAAGGCCGCGCCGAGCGCGGCGCCGACGCCGGCGATCTCGTCCTCGGCCTGGAACGTCACCACGCCGAACCGCTTGTGCTTGCTGAGCTCGTGGAGGATGTCGGAGGCCGGCGTGATCGGGTACGACCCCAAGAACACCGGCAGCCCCGACTGCACGCCGGCGGCGATGATGCCGTAGGACAGGGCGACGTTGCCGGTGATGTTGCGGTACGTGCCGGCCGGCATCGGCGCCGGCTTGACCTCGTAGGACACCGCGAAGGTCTCCGTCGTCTCGCCGAAGTTCCAGCCGGCGCGGAACGCGGTGACGTTCGCGTCCCGGATGTCCGGCTTGGCGGCGAACCGCCGCTCGAGGAACTCGATCGTCGGGCCGGTGGGGCGACCGTACAGCCACGACAGCAGGCCGAGCGCGAACATGTTCTTGGCCCGCGCGGCGTCCTTGCGGGACAGCCCGAAGTCCTTGACCGCCTCGACGGTGAGCGTGGTCAGGTCGACGGCGTGGACCGAGAACGCGTCGAGCGTCTCGTCCTCCAGTGGGCTGGTGTCATAGCCGGCGCGGGAGAGGTTGCGCGCCGTGAAGTCGTGCGTGTCGACGATGATCGTCGCGCCCCTCGGCAGGTCGGCCAGGTTCGCGCGCAGCGCCGCCGGGTTCATGGCCACGAGGACGTCGGGGGCGTCGCCTGGCGTGAGGATGTCGTGGTCGGCGAAGTGCACCTGGAACGACGAGACGCCGGGCAGCGTGCCGGCCGGCGCGCGGATCTCCGCCGGGAAGTCGGGCAGCGTCGACAGGTCGTTGCCGAAGGTCGCCGTCTCCTGCGTGAAGCGGTCGCCGGTTAGCTGCATGCCGTCGCCGGAGTCGCCGGCGAACCGGATGACGACCCGCTCGAGCTGCCGGACCGGTTTGGTCACGTCGAAAGCCTCTTTCCGGCCGGCCACCGTGTGTGCTGCCCGCCGTGGTGCGACTTGTCTGCCGGTGGTGCGGTTCCAGTCGGTACGTGATCCCCCCACCACTCATGCTACGTCGGCGGCGCCTGCAGAGCAGGGGATGCCGAGTTCTGGGCCGTCTGACGCGTCCTCGGTGGCGTGGTCGCGGACGCCGTCGATGTCCCTAGACTCGACCCCATGCAGGGCTACTACGCCTCGTACGCGCCGGTGCTCGGCATCGTTGTGGTCGGCGTGGTGCTGGTCGGCGCGATGGTCGGGGCCAACCGGCTCCTGGCGCCGTACCGTCCCTCCACCGAGAAGCTCCTGCCGTACGAGTGCGGCGTCGACCCCGTCGGCGAGGGCTGGGCGCAGGTGCACCTGCGCTACTACGTGTTCGCCTACCTCTACGTCGTGTTCGCGGTCGACGCGGTGTTCCTGTTCCCGTGGGCGACGGTGTTCGCGAGTTTCGGCTGGACCACGGTCGCGGAGATGGCGGTGTTCATCGGCTTCGTCGCGGTCGGCCTGCTGTACGCCTGGCGCCAGGGCGTGCTGACGTGGACATGACCTCGGCGGCGCGGCCGGTCGACCTCGGCATGCCGGGGTCGGCGAACGGCAACGGCCACCCAACCGACGGCTCCACGCTGGGGCCGCTGTCGCGGCTGGCGCCGCAGCCGGCGCGTTTCGTGCTGAACTGGGGCCGGCGCTACTCGCTCTGGGTCTTCAACTTCGGCCTCGCCTGCTGCGCGATCGAGTTCATCGCCACGTCGATGGCGCGGCACGACTTCATCCGCCTCGGTGTGATCCCGTTCGCGCCAGGACCTCGCCAGGCCGACCTGATGGTGGTGTCCGGCACGGTGACCGACAAGATGGCTCCTGCGGTCCGCCGGCTCTATGAGCAGATGCCGGATCCGAAGTACGTCATCTCGTTCGGCTCCTGCGCCAACTCCGGCGGTCCGTACTGGGACTCCTACTGCGTCACCAAGGGCGTCGACCAGATCGTCCCCGTCGACGTCTACGTGCCCGGCTGCCCACCACGCCCCGAGGCGCTGCTGCAGGGGATCCTGGCGCTGCAGGACAAGATCGCGGCCGAGTCCTTGGGCGACCGCTACCCGCAGGGCGAGGGCCGGGCGCCACGGCGGCGGTTCCGCGGCCGTGGCCCGTCGCGCTCGTTGGTGCGCGCGTTGCTGCCGGGAGACACCGATGGCCGGCGCTGACTGGCCGCAGCGGGTGGCGGACGTCTTCGGCGGGTACGACGAGGGATTTGGCCCGCTCACCGTGGACGTGCCCACCGACGCCTGGCTCACGTCGGTCACCACCGCGCGGGACACGCTCGGCTGCACGTTCTTCGACTGGCTCTCCGCGGTCGACGAGCTCGCGGAGGGCTTTCGGGTGGTGTGCCACGTGGCCGCGCCCGACCGCGGCACCGTCGAGCACCTGCTGCTGCGCACCCGGGTGCCGAGGCAGGCACCGGAACTGGCCTCGATCACCTCGGTCTACGCCGGCGCCGGCTGGCACGAGCGCGAGACCGCCGAGATGTTCGGGATCACCTTCATCGGCGGCCGGCCCGCGCCACCGCACCTGCTGCTGCCGGAGGAGTTCGAGGGACACCCGCTGCGCAAGGACTTCGTGCTGGCCTCCCGGGTCGCCAAGCCGTGGCCCGGCGCCAAGGAGCCCGGC
>JALYMZ010000135.1 GCA_030773435.1 Actinomycetota bacterium
GCTGGCCGGCCGGACCGAGCTGGACGCGCTGGCCGCGCTGGTCGCCGCGGCCCGGCTGGTGGTGTGCGGCGACACCGGGGTCGGGCACCTCGCCACGGCGTACGCGACCCCGTCGGTGCTGCTGTTCGGACCCACGCCGCCGGCCCGGTGGGGGCCGCCGCCGGAGCCGTGGCACCGCGTCCTGTGGCGGGGGGCTGGGCGGACGGGTGGCGACCCGTGGGGCGGCGACGTGGACCCGGCGCTGCGGGCGGTCGGCGTCGACGACGTGCTGATGGCCGCCCGCGAGCAGCTCGCCGCCGGGTCAGACCGCGGACAGTACCTGTGAGAACCAGTCGGCGGTGCGTGACAGCCCGTCGACGGAGTCGACCGTCGGCTCCCAGCCGAGCAGCCGACGAGCCAGCGTCGTGTCGGGGCGTCGCTGCCTGGGGTCGTCGACCGGCAGGTCGACGAACCGGATCGGTGACGTCGACCCGGTGACCTCCCGGACCCGTTCGGCGAGCTCGAGCATCGACACCTCGTCGGGGTTGCCGATGTTGATCGGGCCCGGGTGCCGGCTGAACGCCATCGCCAGGATCCCCCGCACCGTGTCGTCGACGTAGCAGATCGACCTGGTCTGGATGCCGTCGCCGGCCACGGTGATCGGCTCGCCGGCGAGCGCCTGCCGGATGAAGGTCGGCACCGCGCGGCCGTCGTCGGGACGCATCCGCGGTCCGTAGGTGTTGAAGATGCGGACGATGCCGGTGTCGAGGTGGTACGCCGCGCGGTAGGCGGTGGTGAGCGCCTCGGCGAAGCGCTTCCCCTCGTCGTACACCCCCCGCGGTCCGACCGGGTTGACGTTTCCCCAGTAGTCCTCCCGCTGCGGGTGCTGCAGCGGATCGCCGTACACCTCCGACGTGGAGGCCAGGAGGAACCGCGCCCCCTGGCGGCGGGCCAGCTCCAGGCAGTGCAGCGTGCCGTGGCTGCCCGCGACCATCGTCTCCACCGGCAGCCGCAGGTAGTCGGCCGGGGAGGCCGGTGAGGCCAGGTGCAGGACGAGATCGACCGGGCCGTCGACGTCCACCGCCTGCGACACATCGGCACGGACGAGCTGGAATCCGGGGCGATCCGTGAAGGCCGCGACGTTGGTCGGCGCGGCAGTGGAGAGGTTGTCGAGGCAGACCACCTCGGCGCCCCGGTCGAGCAGCGCCTCGCACACGTGCGACCCGAGGAACCCTGCTCCTCCGGTAACCACGGCGCGGCACGGCCGGGCGCCGTTCGACCGCCCGCCGTCCGACCGCGTGCCGTCCGACCGCGCGCCGTCCGACCCGGCGCCGTGACCTCTTGGCGTCTGCACGGTTCGTCCCGTACCCGCGCCGCGTACCACTACACCGCGCCGCCCGTACCCCCCGGCCCTGCCGCGGCGCCGCCCGCCGGCCACCCCCCAGTCGCGTGTCACGTCTGGGTACCACCCCACGCGGCGGCACCGCCACACGACCACGTCCGGCGGCGCGTCCGCGTCCGCACCGGCTCCGCTGCCTGCGGCGCTCGCCGCGAGGCGGCGGGTCAGACTCGCTGCTCGACGGGCGCCGCCTCCTGCTGGCTCTCCCCGATCGCGACCGGACGGCGCTTGGAGACGTACACCGCGCCGGCGATGATCAGCACCGCAGCCGCGGCGATGGTGATCCGCAGCGCGTCGTTCTGGTCCTCACCGACCGACATGCCGATCACCGCGGGGGCGATGAGCAGCGACACCAGGTTCATGACCTTGATCAGCGGGTTGATCGCCGGACCGGCGGTGTCCTTGAACGGGTCGCCGACCGTGTCGCCGATCACCGTCGCCTCGTGCGCAGGCGACCCCTTGCCGCCGTGGTAGCCGTCCTCCACCAGCTTCTTGGCGTTGTCCCAGGAGCCACCGGAGTTGGCGAGGAAGACCGCCATCAGCGTGCCGGCGCCGATGGCGCCGGCGAGGTAGGCGCCCAGCGGGGCCGCGCCGAGGCCGAACCCGACGGCGATCGGCGCCAGGATCGCGAGCAGGCCCGGGGTGGCCAGCTCCCGCAGCGAGTCGCGGGTGCAGATGTCGACGACCTTGCCGTACTCCGGTCGGCCGGTGCCCTCCATGATCCCGGGGATCTCGCGGAACTGCCGGCGTACCTCGAAGACCACCGCACCGGCGGCCCGGCCGACGGCGCTGATCGCCAGGCCGGAGAACATGAACACCACCGCGGCACCGATCAGCAGCCCGACGAGGTTGGCGGGGTCGGCGACGTTGAGGACACCGAGCAGGCCGAGCGCGGCACCGGCGTTCTCGGGTTGCTGCTGCAGTGCGCCGGACTCCCGGGCGGCGCCGCCGACGGCGTCGGTGAAGGCGCCGAACAGCGCCGTGGCGGCGAGCACCGCGGTCGCGATCGCGATGCCTTTCGTGATCGCCTTGGTGGTGTTGCCGACCGCGTCGAGCTCGGTGAGGATCTGGGCCCCGTCACCGTGGACCTCACCGGACATCTCCGCGATGCCCTGGGCGTTGTCCGACACCGGGCCGAAGGTGTCCATGGCGACGATGACGCCGACCGTGGTGAGTAGACCGGTGCCGGCCAGCGCGACCGCGAACAGCGACACGACCGTGACGCCCCCACCTAGCAGGAACGCGCCGTAGACCGCGGCGCCGATGACCAGCGCGGTGTACACCGCGGACTCGAACCCGACGGACACACCGGCCAGGATGACGGTCGCCGGGCCGGTCAGTGCCGTCTTGCCGACGTCACGCACCGGACGGTGCTCGGTGCCGGTGAAATAGCCGGTGAGGGCGAGGATCAGCGCGGCGAGGACGATGCCGATGATCACGGCGCCGGCCGCGATCAGCCGCGGCGACCCCTGCCCCCCAGCGCCCTCCCCGAACAGGACCAGGTCCAGCAGGCCGCTTCCGGCACCGGCGTCGGTGAGCTCGTCGAAGGACCCGGGCAGGTACAGGAACGCCGCCGCGGTGGACAGCACCGCCGACACGGCGGCGGAGATGTAGAACGCCCGGTTGATCGTGGTGAGGCCGGACTCGGTCGGCCGCGGCCTGCACAGGTACACGCCGAGGATGGCGGTGAGCGCGCCGATCGCGGGCACGATCAGCGGGAACACCAGCCCCTCGGCGCCGAAGGCGGCCTTGCCCAGGATCAGCGCGGCCACCAGCGTGACGGCGTACGACTCGAACAGGTCGGCGGCCATGCCAGCGCAGTCGCCGACGTTGTCGCCGACGTTGTCCGCGATCGTGGCGGCGTTGCGGGGGTCGTCCTCGGGGATGTTCTTCTCCACCTTGCCTACCAGGTCGGCGCCGACGTCGGCCGCCTTGGTGAAGATGCCGCCACCCACCCGCATGAACATCGCCAGCAGCGCCGCACCGAACCCGAACCCTTCCAGCACCGCGGGCGCATCGCTCTGGTAGGCCAGCACCACCAGCGCCGCGCCGAGCAGGCCCAGCCCCACCGTCGCCATCCCCACCACGCCGCCGGTGCGGAACGCGATCCGCATCGCGGGGTCGCGACCCTCGCTGCGGGCGGCGGCGGCCACGCGCACGTTGGCGCGCACCGCCAGCGACATGCCCAGATAGCCGATCGCCGCGGAGAACCCGGCGCCCACCACGAAGAACACCGAGCGGCCGACTCGCACCCCCGCGTCACCGGGCAGCACGAACAACAGCGCGAACGCGATGACGACGAACACCGCCAGCGTCTTGAACTGCCGCGTGAGGTACGCCGAGGCGCCCTCCTGCACCGCGCGGGCGATCGTCTGCATGTTCTGCGTGCCCTCACCGGCCGCCAGCACCTCGCGCCGGAACATCGCGGCCATGGCCAGCGCGACCAGCGCGACCACGGCGACGACGACGACGAACGAGGTGTTGCCGCCGGACAGGGACACATCCGCGCCGGTGGAGGCGAGGGTGAGCCCGGACATCCGTCCTCCTCGAGTGGGGTTCGTGTGCCTGACTCGTGCAGGTCGCGGCGGAGTCTACTGACCGGCGCCACGGCCTACGACGCCGGGCACCGTCGGCAGGTGGGATCAGGTGGCGCGGCCCCAGGCCATCCGAATCGTCGACGCGGCGTCGGTGCACGAGACCGCGACGTCGTCCTCCAGCAGCCCCTGCAGCACGGCGAGCCGGTCCGGACGGCCCTCGGCCAGGTCGAGCTCGGGGCCGTGGTTGCGGACGTCGCCCGCAGCATGGACGGTGACCACGAGCCCCGGGTCGTCGTCGAAGTCCACCGTGATCGGCGCGCCGGCGCGGGCCGTCCGGTCGGCCTCCAGCGCG
The DNA here is from genome assembly GCA_030773435.1 of Actinomycetota bacterium. GTDB lineage: Bacteria > Actinomycetota > Actinomycetes > Propionibacteriales > Nocardioidaceae > JALYMZ01. The sequence continues at coordinate 4,268 of JALYMZ010000135.1, forward strand.
AGGCCGCAGGCCTCGGCCACCGCAAGCCGCACCTCGTCGAGGGACTCGGCGTCGAGGCCGGCTCGGCGGGCCACCGCGGTCGCCACGAGACGGACGACGCGGACCTGCGCCGGCTGGGACGAAACCCGTAGCGCGACGTGGCCCACGGCAGGTCTGCTCTGTTCTGCCGCTGCGGCTCAGCTCTGGAGGCTGAGCGCGGCGTCGACGGAGTCGTGGATGGTGAACACCTTGGTCAGACCGGTGATCCGGAAGATCTTCAGCAGCCGCTCCTGGGTGCAGACCAGCTGCAGGGAACCGTCGTGGGTACGGACCCGCTTGAGCCCGCCGACGAGCACGCCGAGCCCGGTGGAGTCGAGGAACTCCACCTGCTCCATGTCGACGATGAGGTGGTAGTTCCCGGCGTTGACCAGGTCGACCAGGCGCTCCCGCAGCTTCGGGGCGGTGTAGACGTCGATCTCTCCACCGACTTCGACGATCGTGCGGTCGCCTTGCTCACGGGTGTCCAGCGACAGGTCCACGGGGCTCCCCTTCGGCGGATCGGGCGTGCAGACGCATTCAACCACGAGCGTTCGCGGACCAGTACGGCGCCGAGACCGGCACCATGACGGCGGCGCCGCCGGGTGCGGTCGTCGGGTCTGCTGAATGCGAAACTGCTGCCACGATGACGTCGCGGGCCTGCACCCTGCTGCACCAGCTCACCGCGCCGACGCACCGGCGGAACCGCCTCCGCCACCTCGAGGTGGTGCCCGCCCGGCCGCCGCGCACCGCGGCCTGGCCGCACTGGGTGGACGACCACGTGGTCGACGCGCTGCGCGGACGCGGCGTCGAGCAGCCGTGGGTGCACCAGGTGGCGGCGGCCGAGCACGTGCACGCGCGCCGGCACGTGGTCCTGGCGACCGGTACGGCGTCGGGCAAGTCGCTGGGCTACCTGCTGCCGGTGCTGAGTGCGCTGGCGCGGGCGGCGGCCGGCCGGCCGCAGGGCGTCACCGCCCTCTAC
>JALYMZ010000136.1 GCA_030773435.1 Actinomycetota bacterium
CCTCCGGTCGAGCCGGATTCCGGACGCCGTGGCCGCTACCACCGGGTACTCGAGGTCGTCGACGGCGACACGGTGAAGGTGGCGTATCGCGGCGAGACCTCGGTGCGCGTGATCGGAATCGACACGCCGGAGACGGTGCATCCCAGCGAGCCGGTGGAGTGTGGCGGTCCTCGAGCCTCGGAGCTGGCCGACGAGCTGCTGAGCCGGAAGCGGGTGCGGCTGATCTTCGACCGGTCGCAAGGCCGGACCGACGCCTATGGCCGGACCCTTGCGTACGTCGAGACTCGCGGGCTCGGCGACTTCGGTCTGGCGATGATCGAGCGTGGCGCCGCGGCCGAGTACACCTACGGCGCGGCGTACGCGCGTCGGGGCGACTACCGGGCCGCGGAGAGGCGTGCTCACCGGAGCAACCGCTACCTCTGGAGGGTCTGCGGTGGGACCGACACCCCGCTGGCCATGCCGGAACCCGCTTCGGCGCCACTGCGTCAACCGCTGCATCGCGGGGGCTGTGGGCCGGGCTACGAGCCGTGCGTGCCGCCGTACCCGCCAGACCTCGACTGCGAGGACGTGGACGGTCCCGTCCGCGTGACCGGAAGCGACCCGCACGGCCTCGACGGCGATGGTGACGGGTACGGCTGCACCAGCTGAGCGCGCGGTGGTACGAGTTCGCCAGCAGTTTCCCTGAAACGCCACGACGGACTGGCCGGGATGCGTACGGTTTTCCGGACAGCCGCACCTATCTCGGGAGAACCCATGCATCGCACCCACCGCATTCCTGCTCTTCTGGGGAGCTGCGCCCTGGTCGTCGCCGGCGCCCTCGCTGCGACGCCCGCGGAGGCGCACACGACCGGCATCCACGACAACTGCACCAACCTGCACACGAAGTGGCCGCACGGCGTCGGCCGGCGCGACGCCAAGGACGAGACCAGCGGTACGCCGGTGACAAACTTCTTCAAGAGCAACCGGCAGTACCGCCGCGCGGTCAACCACAACCCTGATTTGGACCGCGACCGCGACACGATCGCGTGCGAGCAGGCCTGACGCCCCGCTGGCCCGGGGCTGCGTGATGCCGCCGGATGCACTCGGCGAGAGCTGTGCGTCACTGGATTGCACAAGTGCTACGTTGACGCATGAGCACTGTTGGGCTGCGTGAACTCCGTCATGACGCCTCTGACCTGGTGCGCAGGGTCGAGGCCGGTGAGGAGATCACGATCACGGTCTCCGGCCGCCCGAGCGCACGGCTTGTTCCCGCCCGGCCGACGCAGTGGCGGTCCTGGACAGAGATCGCTGACCTGTTCCGGGGTCCGGCGGACGCCGAGTGGGAGCGGGATCGGGACCTTCTCGACGCTGATGTTGGTGATCCCTGGGCTGGGCGGTGACGGAACCGGTCGAGCTGCCTGAGCGCGCCATTTTTGACACCAGTGTCGTCATCGCGGACAGCGTCGCACCGATCCCTGGCGTACTCGCGATCAGCGCCGTCACCCCGGCTCAGCTGCACTACGGCGTTCTTGTGGCAAGACCTCCTAGGTGCGGGCCGAGCTCTTGAGACGCCTGAGCGTCCTGCAGCAGCCACTTCAAAGCGCTGCCTGTCGACGCGGCGCTGACGGTCAGCTATGGCCGTCTCGCGGCCGCGGTCGCTGATGCCGACCGGCAGCCCAGCCGTCGGGTCATGGACCTGCTCATCGCCGCCACCGCCCACGCGCAAGGTGCCCGGCTCTACACCCGCAACCCAGCGGACTTCGCCGGCCTCGAAGATCTGATCGCCGTCGGCGGTGTTTGACGTGTCGTCCGTCGATGCCGCACTCGCGGCGGTAAGACGCACGTCCGCAATCGCGCGACTTGCGGCTACTTGTCCGGATGGCCGCAGCGCACGCTACCTGCGTCAGATCCGTTCCGAAGGGCGCACACGCGGCCGACGGACGCGCTCCCCTCCTCGGCACATGAGCGGTCCTCGACGTGTCCGGGTCGGTGTGCTCGTGGTTGTGCTGGGCCACCCCTTCATGGTCTTGATCACTACGCGGCTGGCGTCAGCGAGTTTCAGTCGGTCGGCGACCTCCGTTTCGTGGAGAGAGCACCGGTCTGGTTCGCTTGTCAGCACGCGCGTGAACCCCGGCCGAAGGAACCGTGATCTCGCGAGCATCGGAAGGCCTCTTCGCTCTCGCCAAGTGGCGGGACGAACGGGCGCGAAGTCATGCCGCTGAGCAACAGCTCAAGGCGGTCGCATCGCTGTGGGCCGCACGCGCAGGCATCGCGGCCGAGCAGACCGCCGTGGGCATCAACCCGGACGCACCGCTACCTGCCGTCCTCCTCGGACTGCGCCTCGGCGCCTGTCAGCTCGACATCCCCTGCGAGGTCCAAGGACTAGACGCAATCGCGTCGGTCACTCACGACGTGGTGCGCGGAAGAGATCTTCGGGTGGTGGTACGGCCTCGCGTTCCATTCCACAACGCTGGCTGGCCAGCCTCACCCCAGATTCTCGAGGCCGTGCGCCACATTGAGGCCTCGACAGGTCGCCATTGTCTGCTCGACGACGTGTCGATCGGGCAGCTGTGGCATGACGACGACCTCGAGCCGTGGCTGATGGGCAGCACCGCCCTCGTCGAACTGGGCGACCGCGACGTCGAGTCGCGTCAATGGACAGCTCACATGCTAGGAGCGTTCGCGCCCGGCGACCGGTGGGAGGGACTGCTGGCGGACACGAAGGTCTCGCTGGAGGTCTACTCGTCTGAGCCGCGTAGGACAGGGGTGGCGGCGCTGGGGAAGAGCCTCAGACTTGGTGCGCTCCGGCCGTTCGTCGAGTGGGCGACATGGCGTCGAGACTCGATCGCGCCGGACGTCGCACGGCTCATGCAGGTAGGGCTCGAGTTCCGCCAAGCGGTGACATCGCTGGAGGCGGAGACATACCTGCTGGATAACGTGTGCCGGCTGCTGCACCTCTACGCCGGTGCACGACCCACCGTCTGCGGCCTGTGGGATCCGCAAGAGCGGACCGGGCGCTTGATCGACCTCGGCCGGGCCCTCATCAGCGGGCGCCGTCCGGTCGTCGGGAGCTCAGTGGTCCTGGGCCCCTTCATGAGAGAGGTCGCGCCTGCATGGGATGCGCTGGCGGATGAGGAGAGGAAGAACGTCAAGATCGGCATGGACGCGCTGGCCGCCATGTCCCCGGACCTGGAAGCAGCAGTCGTCGCCGGCGCCATGACTCTGGAGTTCCTGTCAGCGGCGTTCCTGCCAAGAGCGACTAACAGGTACGCACTCAGCAAGACCCAGCGTGATGACATCCTGGCTGGCTTGACGCAGATCGCCTCCGAGATCGCCGCGGGAACCGACTGGGAGCAGGATCTGTCGCGCATCATGTCCCGGCTCTGGTCAGCACCCGCCGAGGACCGGATCAGTGAACTGGCGTCGACCTTCGGTATCCAGACCGATCCTGCTGAGCTCAGCGCCTACATCAAGGTGAGGAACGCGATCACGCACGGACGGTCCGCCAAGGCGTCCCTCAAAGACAAGGTGACGACAATGCAGTTCCAGCTCCACGCCGGCGGTGTGGTTCTGTTGCGCAAGGTCGGCTTCACCGGGCCGGTGCGGGATGCAAGGCGTCACCACTTCCGTCCTCCCCGGCCAGACTCGCGGGTCAAGTAGTTCCATGGCGCCCTCGTGCACCACCCATGGGCCGATCGACTCAGTGACAGCGGCAGATCTCCCGGCTCTGGGGCCGGACGCGGCAGGATCACGCCGACCCGACAGCGGCAGATCCAGGCGTCTCGGTTGTGGCGATCTTCGATGGTCTGCGACGGGGTCGATCGGCGCCGAGAGCGGAACGGAGGCAAGCAGCGTTCGTGGGGATGCGAGACGGCGGGGAGAGTCGGCGCGATGAGATCATGGCCTCCAGTGAGAGGAGGACGCTATGGCCGATCCGGTGGCGTTCATGATGGCCGACCTCCGAGAGAAGTACGAGGCCACGCCCGCCTCGCCGGCATTCACGCGCCTTTACGACGATGCCGACTGGGGTCACATGTTCGCCGTGCTCCACAAACGGATGAACCAGCACTTCGGCGACATCAACGGCCGCGCCAAGACCACCCGCCACTACTGGGCCGATAACAGCCGCGACCTGCTTGCGCTCATCGAAGAGATCGAGACAGACCTCCACACGCTGAAGAGGTCTGGCATCGAGGTCGAGCTGGCTGCCGCCTACCAGGACGCGCTGGACCGATGCAGGCCGTGGCTATCCCCGAGCGGGGGCAGCGCGGTGCCGGAGGACTTCGAGCCCATCGTGCTGATCGAATACGAGCCAGTCTTCGCCCATGCGGCCCGCAGCGTGAAGCTGGAGAAGCAGCAGAGGCCTGTTGAACTCAAGATGGTGGGCAGCGGCTCCTACGCCAACGTCTACTCCTACGTCGACCCCGACTACGGCATCAAGTTCGCCGTGAAGCGAGCCAAGAGAGGCCTCGAGGAACGGGACCTGCAACGCTTCAAGCAGGAGTTCAAGGTCATGAAAAGGTTGAGCTTCCCCTACGTGGTGGAGGTCTACCGCTACGACGAAACCCTCAACGAGTACCGGATGGAGTACTGCGACACCACGCTGCGCGACTACGTCCGCAAGCAGAACGCCAAGCTCTCGTTCGCGGCTCGCAAGCGAATCGCACTTCAGTTCCTCTACGGCATCAACTACCTGCACCTGAAGAAGTTGTTGCACCGCGACATCAGCCTCCAGAACGTCCTGCTGAAGGTCTTCGGAGACGGCGCGGTGCTGGTGAAGTTGTCAGACTTCGGCCTGGTGAAGGACCAGACCAAGGACTTCACCCGAACGCAGACCGAGATCAAGGGAACGCACCGAGACCCGATGCTCGGAACCTTCAAGGACTACGCGGTCGTCAACGAAATGTACTCGATCGCCTGGGTCCTCGCCTACATCTTCACCGGCAGGGAGTCACTTCCGCCAACCGGCGACACGGTAGGCCGGATCATCCACAAGTGCGCTGTGAACGACCCTGATCAGCGCTACCAGACTGTTATCGAGCTGATCGCAGACGTGGAGCGACTGGAAGCGCCGCCTGCACAGGCAACGGCGTAGGCGACCCAGGGGTCAGGACAGGCGGTCCACCACATCCTGTGCACGGAGGGACTACACCTGATGGACGATAGCGAGACGATGTTGGACCGCCTCGCCGCCCGCACCGAGGCAACGGCAGAGTTCGTCGACGAACTCCGAAATACCGTCGGCGTCGGTGACATGCAGTGGTCGGACGTCGAAGCGGACTACCGACGGCTCGCTATCAACAACGCCGTGCGCCGACAGCTCGAGAGCTTGGACGCGACGATTCTGTTAGCACGTCAAGGTCTAGGACACCTCGCCGTCCCGTACGTGCGCCCCGCCCTCGAAGACCTCATGTACCTGAAGTTCTTCGTCACTCTGAGTGTCGAGGACGCGCAAGATCTGTTCACGACGATGGGCGTTTGGGACCAGGTTCGTTCCGTCATGGCGCAGCACGAGTACATCGGCACCAAGGACATGCTTGGCCTCTGGTATCCGCAGTACTTCTTGGACGAGGCGCCCGCCAATAGGGACAAGTACAAGGCAAAACTCAAGCGACTGCAGAAGAAGTACAAGTGGGCCGGCGGCGACGTTCCCTCGGGCGCCTGGGTCGCAGAGCAGGCAGGGGAGAGCGCTCTCTACAACTACCTGTTCGCAGCCACTAGTCGTGCCATCCACTTCTCGGCTGGCGAAGTCATGCGCCGTGGATGGGGCATGCCCGGCGGGATCTGCACGACCGACAAGCCGGAGTTCCGATCTCATCTCGCTGCCTTTGCCCTGGACCAGCTCGTCCGCCTATTCCTACAGACCTGGTTGGAGACGTCAGACCTCCACGAGAAGGCTGGCCTCGGCGACATCTCCGACCTGCAGTTCGAGGGTCCGATCAAGGACAAGCTCAAGGTCATCCTTAGCCTCGGACGCGTGCCGCTTCTGCACGCGCACGAGTTCAACCTGACGCCCGACGGGTCGCTGATCTACCCCGAGAAGAAGCAGTAGGAATCAGTGTCGATCGATTCAGGTCGGCTAGTCCCGCTCACCCCAGCTGGAGCCACCGGAGTTCATCGACGGGTCTAAGCCAGACGGCTCAGCAGGTGTGGGTCCCTCTGCCTGGGTCAGGGCGCGAAGTGTGCCCAATGGGCGCCAATCTCGGCAGAGATGAACGGTTCGGGAGGCGGCACTTTGGGCGATAGGACGCCGACTAATACCTCGTCGTCCTGGGAGCCGAGGGTGTCTCCCACTTCAGCCGAGCCCACTTCGGATTCTGCTGACTCGGACTCGGCTTGCGGTGTTGTAGGGCTTGAGGCTGCTGCCATCAGTCCCGCATCTCTGGGCCAGCGCCCTCCAACGCGGCGGCGACGGCTTCGAACTCGGCGAGCGCGGCGGTGAGGTCCTCGACGATCTCGCGGGCGATGACCTCGGGTGCTGGCAGGTTGTCTGCGTCCTCCAAGTACTCATCACGCAGCCACGTGATGTCGAGGTTGACCTTGTCGCGGGCCATGAGGTCGTCGTAGGTAAACGACTTGCACCGTTTCGAGGCCACTCGCTCGGAGCGGTCCTTGCCGGGCAGATAGCACGCGACGAAGTCGTCGAGGTGTCGACGGCGGAGAGGGTTCTGCTTGAGGGTGAAGTGCTGATTGGTGCGCAGGTCGTACACCCATAGCTTCTTGGTCCACGGCTGCTCCGAGGCCGGCTTCTTGTCGAAGAACAGCACGTTGGCCTTTACGCCCTGGGCGTAGAAGATCCCAGTCGGCAGACGCAGCAAGGTGTGCAGGTCGAAGTCGGCCAGCAGCTTTCGGCGGAGGGTCTCGCCGGCTCCGCCCTCGAAGAGCACATTGTCGGGGAGTACGACAGCCGCGCGGCCGTTGATGTCGAGGATCGTCATGATGTGCTGCAGGAAGTTCAGCTGCTTGTTGCTCGTGGTTACCACGAAGTCCTGCCGCTCGATCTCCCGGTCCTCGCGCACCTCGCGACCGTCTGCGCCGACCATCGTCAACGCCGACTTCCGGCCGAACGGCGGGTTGGAGAGTACGACGGACCAGCGCCTTCCCGGGTCGGCGATCAGGGCGTCGCGGACGTCGATCAGCGAGTCGCCGTTCGGCGTACCGATGCCGTGAAGAAGCAGGTTCATCGCGGCGAGCCGCGCGGTACCGTCCACCAGCTCATAGCCACAGACGAACCTGTCACGCAGATGCTCCCGCTGGGTCGGCGTGAGGTTCTCGGCGCCCCGGGCTGCGTGTTCGTGGGCGACCAGCAGGAAGCCGCCGGTCCCGCAGGCCGGGTCGACCACCGTGTCGCCCGGCCGGGGGTCGACCACGTCGACGATGGCCTGGATCAGTTCGCGCGGCGTGAAGTACTGCCCGGCGCCGGACCCCTTGTCCGAGGCGCCCTTGGAGAGCAGCTCCTCGTAGGCGTCGCCCTTGAGGTCGGTACCGGAGGCGGACCAGTTCTCCTGGTCGATCAGGTCGACGATGAGCCGCTTGAGCTTGGCCGGGTCCTGGATGCGGTTTTGCGCCTTGCGGAAGATCGTGCCCAGAGTTCCTGGCTGCTGCCCGAGCCCGACCAGCATCTGGGTGTAGACGACCTCGAGCTCGGTGCCCTCGGCGTCGAGGAGCCGCTGCCACGAATACTTGACCGGGACGATCCGCTGCGGGTTGAGCCTCCGGGTGGCCCGCTCGTGCGCCATCTTTAAGAACAGCAGGAACGTCAGCTGCTCTGTGTACTCGATGACGCCGACGCCGTCGTCACGCAGCACGTTGCAGTACGACCACAGCTTGTCGACGAGGCGGCGCGAGTCGGACACGGCGCGAGTCTCTCAGGTCACCTGAAAAGGCTGAGGTTGGGTGCATTCAGGTAGATGGCGTCGCCGGCGAGCAGCGGGAGATCCTTCGCGATCGCACAAGAGGCCACCCATCGGTTACCAGTGTTGATCTTCTGCTGCAGCGCATGGCCGGTCTGGCGGCAGACTGCAGTGAGCTCGGCGTAGGCCTCGATCACCTCGTCGTCCGAGGGCACCGTCGGGGTCGCCTCCAAGGTCCCGCGCAGGATACGCGTCTGCCGGTCCCCCCAGTTGGCCTGTAGCGCCCCGGTGAGGAGTTCGGCGCGCGTCTGGAAGGCGATGAGGACGCGGCGGCCGGTGAGCGCCTCGCGCCAGCCGGGCACTCGAGGGTCGGTCGAGTTCGGTCGGATGAAGAGGTGGCTGTAGGCGTCAGTGTCGAGGAGCACGGGGTGAGAACCGTCACGAGCGCGCAGCCGCCAGGAAGGTCGCGAACTCCTCGTCATCGAGGTCGATGGCACTCGCCGGATCGGGGCCAGGAGGGCCCGCCACTAGCGTTTCGACCGACACGACCGCTCTGTCAACGTACGGCGCGGTCGGGTCGTCGACAGCCTCAACCCTCGCGTCCTGTAGCGCGACGAGCCGCCCAGCACGGTTCAGGGTCGCCCGTCCGGTGGCGGCAACCCACTGTCCGACCAGCTTGGCAGCCACCGTGTCACCCACGACGTGAAGCAGGTCCACGGCATTGCCCACATCGTCGCGCACCCGGAACTCGTGGGTGCGCAGGTCGACTCGTTCCAGGCGCCCCTTCGCCGTCACGAACTCGTCGGTCTGGACCCGGCCGGTGGTCCATGTCTCGCGATGGATCCGGCTGGTCTCGAAGGTCACGTCGCTGCCGGCACCGCAGCGCATGATGGCCCGTGGTGCGGTGGCCTTGAGCCCGTCGACCAGCTTGGCGGCGCTCTCGGCGATCAGGTCGGTCGCCCAGTCGGGGCGTTCGTCCCGGCTGATGGCCTCGACAACGTCCCGGAACCGCTGCTCGAGCTGCCGCTCCTCGACAAGCATGCCGTCGAGCTTGTCGGTGGGCCCTTGCGCGAACGTGAGGACGGTGCTGCCCGACGCGATCGCGGCCAGCCTGATCTCGGTGAGCTCATCCATGTACTGCCTGGTGCGGCCCGGGCCGGCCTTGTTGATCAGATCGCGTCCGATGCGCAGGCGCAACTCCTGCAGGGCATCGGCGAGCACAGCCAGATCACGCGCCCGGATCTCCCCATCTGGCGTGGCGGAACCCACGAGATGCAGCTCGAGGTTGTCCGACGTCTCCCTCACCTCTCGGGCGGCCGATCGGGGCCAGTCTGGCAGGAGCGCCCATGCGGCGTCCTCTGGATGATCATGATCACGCGCTCCGCCGACAGATTCCACCGGGTACGCCGCCGGGTGGCGGATGCGGGGGTGCTGGGCCGCTCCGCGCCCACCAGCCCCGCTCATCGAACGGCTACATCAGGTTCCGCTTCGGCTTGTGGGTGGTTCGGAGCCCCGCGACGTAGGGTGTGAAGTCCTCTGCCCGCCCTACCCTCCGTCAGCCGGCCCGCCCGTGCGACCAGCGCACCGCCTCGGCGTACGCATTGCCTCCTCCTGCTTGATCGGGATTACATCCATAGGGCGCTTTGCTTCCCGGCGCCGAGCCACAGGTCAAGTCGGCACCTCGGCGTCGCTGGCCTCGGCCCAGGCCTGCTCCACGTCACCGTCGAACAACAGAACCTCGACCAGCGTGGAGTTGTCCGGCCCGTGCCGTTCTCCAGGCTCCCACGAGCGGCCTGGGTGGCCAGCCAGATCAGCCGCGACTCCAGATCAACGGCCGTGAGACTTGGTCAGGTTGGTGTCCTTCGAAGTGATGACCGCGACCCGATCCCTGCAGTCCTAGCGCTGGTGATAGCGCAGTCGTCCGTGACGACATCGGCCTCGCCGATGTAGAAGCGGGTATCCCCGATGGCAGCCTAATCGTGCCGAGCAGGAAGCACACCGGTGCGCTGCGCCTCGTCCCGCTTGAGCAGGAACGCGAGGTCCGAGCGGTGCGCCGACAGCACATGGCCGGTCCAGTTGGTGATCCCGGCGGGTTGTCAGACCGGCAGGCGTGCCGCCAAGGAGGAACAGCTTGATCCGCTTGCCACTCATGCGCCGATCACGTCCCTGGCCTCTGACAGAACGGGCCAGCGGTGGCCAGGCGGGCGGAGAACGCAGCGGCCAGGATGGAGCGGCGAAGGGCTTCCGTATGACGCTCGCTGCGCACGATGTCGGCTTGAAGCACCTTGACCGCGTCCAATCTCTCGGCGGCGATGGCCACGATGCGCTCCTGAGCGTCCACCGGAGGGATGGGGAACTCGACCGGCTTCAGCCGGGACGCCGAGAGGTGGGCAATATTGGTCGTAATTCGGGACTCACGCTTGAAGCGGCCAGCATGCATGTGACGACGAAAGACTAGGAGTGCGAACTCCGGGAGCACGCCGGCTTTGGCCTTGAACCGCAGCAGGCTGTTGGTGAACGCCACCTCCGGGGGATCGCCGCGGTAGATGGCTGGCCTGCCGAGAAGATCCGGCGTCTGACCCTCATTGAGCAGGATGTCTCCAGACTGCAGCTTGAACCGTTCAAACGTTGCGTCGGGCCAGTGCATCTCCATTACATCGGACGTGTCGATCCGATCCTCGAAGACGTTGGCCACACGAAGGTACGGCTTCATGTTGAAACCGCTGTGCCAGTCGGGATGCCGCTGGCGGCCCAACTCGACTGCCCCCGCATCAGCGACTGTGACGCACTTCCAGGAGTCGGGGTAGTCAGCCCTATCAGGTATCAGGTCCACGAGGGTCGCCTTGACGAAGACCTTCAGGCGCTTGCGAGCGGTTCGGATGTAGTCATTTGCAGCATCGAGGCGGGAGAGGTGGTCTTCGAGGAGGTCGACGATGCGGCGCTGCTCGTCAAGGGGCGGGACAGGGATGGCTACAGACCCAAGGTGCGTCTGGTTGATCTTGTAGATACCAGCCGTGGTGCGCGCCAAGCTCTCGATTTGTGCGCGCACATCTGGCGCGTTCCACGCGAGAGCGAGATACCGAGGTTCGAGTCGCTCGACATCTGGCCGAACACGAATCATCGTGTCCGGGAACGCCACCGGATCTGGTGGCGAACTAACCAGTCCGCCTCGCCCGAGCAGATGCAGGCTGCCGTTGCCACGCGAGATGAGAAAGTCTCCAGTCTGGACCAGAAATCGTGCGGCATCGTCCCTCGTCCACGCGCCCTCCTTACGCTCGCGAAGGTCGACGGTGCCATTGTGGAGCGCGGTGAGTCGCAAGACGGGAAATCCGCCAGCGCGATCCGGTACGGACCTTCCATTGGCGAGAGGCGCGGCCAGAAGATCGCGCAACGGCACGATCGGCCAGGGGGCGCTCACGCGGTGAGCTCCGAGTTGAGTTCGTCGATGAGCTCGGCGGCGCGGTCGCCGAGGTCGCGGAGTGCGCCGTCGGTGCCGCCGCGGTCGGTGAAGGGGGCGTCGTCGAGGTCTGACGCGTGGATGCCTGCGGAGTTGGCGATCACGGAAACCATGCGGTCGAGCCACCAGCGTTCGCGGTCGGTGAAGGTGACGCCGGCCTGCTCCTGCTGGCTGAGCCATCCGGCGTACTTCTCGCGCACGCGCTGAGCGTAGGGAACGAGCTCGTCGTCGCTCCCGACGGTGTAGCGCATCAGGGAGACGAGGTCGGTCAAGGTGTGGCCGGGGCTGTTGCGGACGTTCGGTGCCTCGATCGCAACGTAGGCGTTCCAGATGACGTCGGGCGTCCAGTTGTACGGCGGCCGGGAGATGCGGTCGGCGAGCTCCTGGATGTGGGCGAAGTCGATGCGCCGCTCCCCCGCCTCGAAGGCGAGCTGGATGGCGGTGATCTGGTCGCGGTGCTCGTCGAGGTAGGCGCGCCAGGACTCGACGATGGACGTGGCGCGGCCGGTGTCGATCATGCCGCCGGCCTCGAGGAGCTCGTCGCGGCTGACCTCGTCGATGATCCGGTCGTGGGTGGCGCGGAGCTCCAGGATGCGGTTGCGCAGCTCGGGGTTGGCGGCGATCGGCTCGATGGCGGCGTCGACAAGCTCCTCCGCGGACCGCCCTGTCCGGGCAGCCGTGTCCGGGTCCACGGCGTCCATAAGCCCACGGACGATGTCACGGACCGGCTGGCCGGCGACCTCGTCGAGCTCGTGCCGCTCGCCCTCGGTGAGGTCGAGCTCCAGCTTCGCCAGTCGGGACGCGAGCGTCGCGGCCTCGTCCTCGGTCAGGGTGAGCGCGGCGGCCTTGTCGAGCAGCTTCCTGAGGCTGACGCCCTTCTGCCGGTTGAGCGGTGGCTCGACGTACTCATGCTCCGTGACGCCGACGGCGTCGACGATGACGAACCGGGTCTTGGTCTCGGCGTCGGGGGTGACGGCCTGGAAGTCGGCGGGGGTGATGGTGCGCGCGCCGCGACCCTTCATCTGCTCGAAGTACTGCGCGGAGCGCACGTCGCGCATGAAGAATACGCACTCCAGCGGCTTGACGTCGGTTCCGGTGGCGATCATGTCGACCGTGACCGCGATCCGCAGGCTGGGACTGGTCCGCAGCGCCTGGAGCTGCGCCTTGGCGTTGCGGGCGCTGTAGGTGATCTTCGCGGCGAAGTCGTTGCCCTTGCCGAACACCTCGCGGACCTGCGTGACGATCTCCTCGGCGTGGTTGTCGTCCTTGGCGAAGATCAGCGTCTTCGGCACCGTCGTACGGCCCGGGAAGATCTCGGTGAAGAGCCGGTCGCGGAAGGTCTCCAGCACGGTGCGAATCTGATCGGTGGCGGTCACCGCGCGGTCGAGCTGGGGAGCGCGGTACTCCACGTCCTCGTCGAGCGCCTCGAGCCTCTGCACTCTGGTACGACGGTCAACGGTGGGGACGATGGTGCCGGCCTCGATGGTCGAGCCCTCCTCACTGATCTGGGTCCGGATGCGGTAGATGTCGAAGTCGACGTTGACGCCGTCGGCGACGGACTGGGGGTAGGTGTACTCCGAGACGAGGTTCTGCCGGAAGAACCCGAAGGTCTGCTTGCCCGGGGTGGCGGTGAGGCCGACGACGTGGGCGTCGAAGTACTCAAGTACGCCACGCCAGACGCCGTAGATGCTTCGGTGGGCCTCGTCCACGATCACCAGGTCGAACGTCTCGGGCGGCAGCGCGTCGCTGTAGGCGACGGTGACCGGGCGGTCGGGGACGAAGTCGTCCAGGCCTGGGTCGTCGGCGTCGCTGACCTCGCCCTCCTGCAAAAACTTGTAGACCCGCTGGATGGTCGAGATCGTCACCTTGGTCGAGCCGAGCAGGCCGGCGCTGGAGAGCTTGGCGACGTTGTACAGCTCGGTGAACCGGCGGCCGTCGTCGGGGGTGCGGTAGTTCTGGAACTCCGCCAGCGTCTGGTCGGCCAAGTTGTTGCGGTCGACCAGGAACAGAATCCGGTTGAACCCGCCGTGCTTGAGCAGCCGGTAGGACTCCGTCACCGCGGCGTACGTCTTGCCCGCGCCGGTGGCCATCTGCACCAGTGACCGGTCGAACCGCTGCTCGGCCAGGCTGCGCTCGATGCCGTTGATCGCCTCGACCTGCGCCGGACGCAGGGGAGCGGTGTCGAGGTGGGGCAGCGTGGCGACCTTCGCCCGCCAGGTCGGCGCCTCCGGGGTGGCCTCGGCGTCGCGCAGGAGTCGCGCGAGCGTCTCGGGCCTGGGGAAGTTGAAGATCAAGCGGGCCCGCGGAGCGGGATCTAAGCCGTTGGTGAAGTGGGTTTCGGTCCCGCTTCCCTCGAAGACGAACGGCAGCCGCCCGTCTCGGGTCTTCGCGGCCAGCCGTACGTCGGCGGGCAAGCCGTCGGCGTACATGGCCGACTGCCACTCGACGCCGGACAGGGTGGTGCCGACGGGCTTGGCCTCGATGACCCCGACGACCGCCTTGTCGACGTACAGCAGGTAGTCGACCCGGCCATGGCCGGGCTTCATCACGACCTCGCGGACCGCGATGCCGGGTCCGGCGAACAGGTTGAGGTCCTTCCTGTCCTGGACCTTCCAGCCGGCCTGGCTGAGCTGGGCGTCGATGAGCACGCGGGCGCGCGCTTCCGCGGCAAGGCGGCTCGCGTCATCCCCAACGCTCACAGCGCAAAGGCTATGACGCTGCCTGACGAAATACCGGACATCCGTGGCCACTCGCGGCCATCCGGCGGCCTTGGGGAGTGAGGGCCGCCACAGGGGTCGCCACCGACCCAGGCGGCCACCATGGCTGCCTCCATCACCTGCCGGCTCGTCTCGCTGACCGACGCCGCCGACATCCTTGCCGTCTCGACGCCCACGGTCCGCCGCTATATCGCCGACGCCTGCTGGTATGGCGAGTCGGTGTGCTCGGAGAAGGTTCAAGATGACGTCGAGGCGTGAGTCGGCAGTGCCTCGACCGGGCCCGTGACCATGGTGCCCGCCCGTTGACCCTCGTCGGCGCCTCGATGGGGCGGCTCAGGCGATCGCCGTCGGCCAGCAGGTGAGTGCCGATGCGATCGTCGCCCTGTCGAGTCCCCCCCGTGAGAGGACGTGCCGCGGGTCGTGACGGCAGCGCGATCGATCCGGTGCCGTTCCTGGTCTCAGCCGCCGCGTCCGACGAGGGCATCAGCATCCCGGCGCTGCGGCCGGGTGGACGTGTTCTCAGCCGCGCTCCTTGCGAGGGGCGGGGTGAGGATGCACTCCAGTAGCTGGTCCAGGTCGGCATCGGCGTCGGTCAGCTGCCGGACGGCGGGAACGATGGCGGCGCTGCGCCGTTCCCCGAGCACGGGGTCCGCGAGGGTGTGAAACTTGTCGATCAGCTCGGCGTCGGTCACCGGCTCTTCCGTGCCCTCAGCGGCGGTGGTTGGTCCAGAAGAGAAGCGTCGGCCGTCTCGCAGCACCACGGTCAGGACCGCCCAACGTTCGGCGGGGAACCGTACGGTGTACTCGGCGCTCTCGGTGACGGCGATGCCGTCGCTTAGCCGAAGGCCTGCTCATCAACGAGGCCATCGTCGTCGACCTCCGTCGGCCCGAGAACGCCGCGCGCCAGCTCGGCGGCCACCGAGGACGGCAAGCTGCACTGCGCTTCCTCGGTCGTTGTGGGCTGACGGGTGCTGAGCCGCGCGGCGTGGTCGAACGTGACGACCTCCACGTGGTCGATGTCCGTCGCGGCCAACTCATGCCGGTCCCGCAGCTTGAGCGCGGCCCGTACGGCCGGCTGCGCCCACCGGCAGACCGGATACGGCTTGAAGTATCCCTCGACGATCCGCCAGCGAACGCCCAGGTCCGCCCACAGTGGAGTCACGTCGGGATGATCGCGGTGCACCACCTCCGCCGGCGCGCCGGTGAAGCCTTCCGCCGCCAGGAGTCCTGCGCTCACCCCGGTCATGGCGCCCCAACCGGAGCCGTCCTTGCCCATCGTCGGGTGCTCGATGCAGCGCATCATGAGCCCCCGCGGCCCCTGGTACTCCGCGATCCCGAGCGCGTGCTCGATGGCCCGGGGGCTGAGCCGCAGCGCCCGGGCCACGATCGCGGCGCAGGCCAGCGCGTTCCAGGCCCCTGAGTTGTGGTAGTCCGCGGCGGTCGCGTGCAGCGCCATCCCCCCGGATGCCGACCTCGTACCAGACCACCATCGCGGTGAGCAGCTCCGGCCGGTCCAGGCCGGCGTAACCGTCGGCGAGGGACAGCAGCGCCGGCAACGCCGCGGCGCCGACGTGGCCCTTGGCCAGCGGGTGCCCGTCGTGCCCGTCCAGGCTGTCGATCGTCATCCCGCCGGCCATCGCCGCTCCGACAGGGCTGACCGTGCGGCCGTCGAACAGCATCCGGGCGCCCCCACCGGTCCCCGCGCCGAAGTGCCGGGCGGCGTGCTCGCAGGCCAGCCGCGACAGCCGTGTGCCGGACCCGACCGCCGCGACCCCGAGCAGGTCAGCACACACCGCTGCCCGTGCTCGACCACGTCCGACGGCAGCGAGGCGCAGGTCGTGGATGGACGCAGTCAGCTCCGGAGCGCCAAGCCGCTGCACGGCCACGACCACTCCCATCAACGGCCACGGTGGTCGGTTACCAGGCAACGACCCGGGGGCTGGTGCATCGCGGGAGTTGTTCGAGCAACGGGCCGCTGGGAAGGTCCGTCGCGGTTTCAGCCGACCGCAAACGTCACCTCCAGGCCGCCGCCCGGGAGGTTGCGGGCCGCAACAGTGCCTCCGTGCGCCGCCGCAACCGCGGCCACGATCGAAAGCCCGAGCCCGGCACCACCGGGGCGGGACTTGGAGCGGGTGAAGCGGTCGAAGAGGGTTGCGAACATCTTCGGGTCGACGCCCGGGCCACTGTCACGCACGATCAGGGCGCCCCCCGGAGAACGCTGCTCGACCAGGATCTCGATCCTGCCGCCATCCGGGGTGTGGCGCAGCGCGTTGTCGACCAGGTTGGCCAGCGCGCGCTCCACGCCCGGCAGATCGCCGGTGACACTGGCAGACCCGCTCGTGACCAGGTTGACTCGGCGGACAGCCGCCACGGTGGCGAATCTTCGTACCGTCGTCGCCGCGAGCGCTCCTAGGTCGACCGGCTGCGGGCGGTCGAGCAGGACGCCGTCGTCGGCACGGGCGAGGATGATGAGATCTTCGACCACGGCCGCGAGGCGGTCGATCTCTTCGAGTGCACTCGTGAGCCCCAGCCGGAGCCGCTCCTCCCGCAGACCCGCGCGTACGAGCTCGATCTCGGCTCGGGCGATTGCCAGCGGCGTACGCAACTCGTGGCTGGCGTCAGCGATGAAGTCGCGCTCGCGGCGCACTACCGCGTCGAGTCGCTCGAGCATGTGATTGAGCGTTCTGCCCAACTGGCCGATCTCGTCCCGCCGCTCCAGCACGGGCAATCGGTGAGAAAGGTCATAGGCGCCGATGGCCTCCGCTTGGGCGGCCATGCGCTTGAGCGGACTGAGCCCGCGGCGCGTGATCAGCAGACCCGCTAAGCCAGCCACGGCGCTGCCGACGAGCGCCAGCGGTCCGAACACGGCGAGCAGCGTCTTCTCGGCCTCGGCGAGGGACTCGATCGGAGTGCTCACCACGACGATCCGCCCGCTGCCATCGCTGACGGACCTCCCGGCGAAGCGGTAGGTGGTGCCCTCGACCTCCACGTCGCCGTACACCGGCACCCCCGTCTCGACGCGTACGAGTTGACGGCCCCGCACGAGGCCGAGAACGCCGGTGAGGCCCTCCGTGGCTTGCAGGACTGTCCCATCCTCTGCCAGCACCTGCGCCTCGAGCTCGCTCGGAGCGGTGTCGTCGATCGGCTGAAGGTCGGCGAGCAGACCGGGCTCAGGCCCGGTTTCCATGTCAGTGCCTTCGACCGTGTCGACCTGCGCGGCCGCCAGCTGGGCCAAGCTGCGGTCGACGGATTGCCGCAGGCTGACGCCGAACTGCCAGTACACCCCCAGCCCGACCAGCCCGAGCAGCAGCACGAACGCACCGCTCGTCATGGCGGCAAAGCGCACGCTCGTCGGCAGGGCCTGCAGCCTGCTCATCGACCCGCGACGAGCCCCTCGTGGCGGTTGTTGTGCTCGCTCTCGCCCTCGGGGTCGCGCAGCCGGTAGCCGACGCCGCGGATTGTTTCGATGACCGAAGCGTCGAAGCGGCGGTCGATCTTGTCGCGGAGGTTCTTCACGTATGCGTCGATGATGTTCGAGTGCTGCTCCTCCACCCGGCCCGCCCAGACATGGCGCCGGATCGTGGCCCGCTGCACGACTTCGCCAACGTGGTGCATGAGGAACTCGAGCAGGGCGAACTCGCGGCTCGACAGCTCGATCGGAGTGTCCTCCCACGTCACTGATCGGGTGGCGGGGTCGAGCGACAAGGGACCGGTCCGCAGCACAGTCGGGCGTGGGGTCCGGCCACGGCGGATGACGGCACGTATGCGCGAGAGCAGTTCGTCGAACGCGAACGGTTTCACCAAGTAGTCGTCGGCGCCGGCGTCAAGGCCGGTGATGCGGTCCTCGACGCTGCCGAGCGCGGTGAGCATCAACACGGGCGCCCAGATCTCGGCCCGGCGCAGCCGGCGGCAGACCTCGAAGCCGTCGATGCCGGGCAGTTTGACGTCGAGCACGATCGCGTCGTGGTCTCCGGCGTTGGCCCGGATGAGGCCCTCCTCGCCGTCGGCGGCGACCTCGACGGCGTACCCTGCGGCTTCCAGCCCCCGCTGGAGCAGGGCCAGCATCTTCGCCTCGTCCTCGACGACGAGTACGCGCATACCGGTTTCCTCGCTCCGCTCCCCGGGCCAGGCACCCGGCGCGCCACCCGACGAGCCGAAGTCTACGGCGCATGGCCTGAGGATCTTGATCTTCATCAATTTTTCATGCAAGGGTGTCCACGGTCGGCCGTCTCGAGGGCCACCGGGGGGCCCGGACCGGGCCCCCGCACAGCGAGAGGGGCCACTGATGGCCGCAGGTGAAACCGACACCGCAAGCCTCGAACGCCGTCCGGAGCCACCGAAGGACTGGCTACCCGGGCTGGTCCAGAACTACCGGTCCGATGTCGTGTCCGGGCTTGTCATCTTCCTCATCGCGCTGCCACTTTGCCTCGCCATCGCCGGAGCATCCGGCGTCCCGCCGATCGCCGGCATCATCGCGGGCATCGTCGCCGGGACGCTCGCCAACCTGCTGTCAGGCTCGTACGTCACGATCAACGGCCCCGCCGCCGGGATGATCGTCATCGTCGCCGGCGCCGTTGCCGAGCTGGGCTACGGCCAAGCGCTGGCGGTCGGAGTGGTCGCCGGGGGGATCCAGATCGTGCTGTGCCTGTTGAAGGCGGGGAAACTCACCGGGTTCTTCCCCCTGTCGGTCGTGCACGGCATGCTCGCCGGCATCGGGCTGATCATCATGTCCGGCCAGATCCACATCGCCCTAGGTCGGCCGAACCCCCGTGAACACGGCTTCCACATCCTGACGGCCATCCCGCCCAGTTTCGCTGAGCTCGTGCCCGAGACTGCGCTGGTCGGTCTGGCGGCGGTCGTCGTCATGGTCGTGTGGCCGAGGCTCGGGCCGGCGGCGAAGATGGTGCCCGCCCCCCTGGTGGCGGTCGTCGTAGGCACCGCCATCGCGCTCGTCAACGACGCCAAACCGACCCTCGACCTCGAAGGGGGGCTGATCGAGGGGATCACCGCCCCCGACTTCTCCGCGATCCTGTCCGGCCCGTCGCTGAAGTGGATCGCACTGTACGTCTTCGTCGCCAGTCTCGAGTCGCTGCTGACAGCGGAGGCCGTCGACAAGCTCGACCCGTACAAGCGGCGGTCGAACATGAACCGTGAGCTGCTCGGGAAAGGCGTCGGAAACATGGTCTCCAGCAGCCTCGGCGGCCTGCCGATGATCGCCGAGGTCGTGCGGAGCAAGGCCAACATCATGGCCGGTGCCCGGACCCGTTGGTCGAACTTCTTCCACGGGGTGTTCCTGGGCCTGTTCGTCTTGGCTGCGCCGGGTCTCCTCGAGCTCATCCCGGTGGCCGCGCTCGCCGGCGTGCTGCTGGTCATCGGCTTCAAGCTGGCGCACCCGAACGACTTCCGCCACGCCCTGCTCGTGGGCAAAGTTGACTTCGTGCTGATGCTGGTCACCGCGTTCACCGTGCTGTTCACCGACCTGCTCATCGGCGTCACCACCGGCATCGTTCTGGGTCTCATCGTCGCGCTCGTCCGCGGCACGTCGCTCGGCAACCTGTTCAAGGCGAGGATGACCGTGATCGAGGAGGGCGACGCCATCCGGATCGTCCTGCGCGGTGCCTTGGGCTTCCACAACTTCGTCAAGCTTCGGTCCACCCTGGACGGACTGCCGCCGGGCAAGACCGTGATCCTCGATTTCACCGAGGTGCGCTACGTGGATCCGACGGTGATGGAACGGCTCAGCGACTTCCAGCTCGCCTACACCCAGGACGGCGGCACCGTGGTACGCGTCGGGTACGAGCCCCTCCGACCCGCTGGACTACACGAGTTCTCCGCCAGGACCAGAGCCAAAGCGGCCTGATCGGGCAGGTGCGGCGGAAGCGGTCCGGTGCCCATTCTCAGCATCATCACCTGGCTCCCGATCGTGGGGTTGGCTGTCATCGTGCTGCTGCCCCGCGGCCGCGATACCGCCGTCAGGGCCGTCGCCTTGACCACCGCCGGTGCCTGCCTGGTGCTGTCGTGGGGCCTGCTCGGGTGGTTCGACCGCGGAGCGCCAGAGCAGCAGTTCACCGAGCGGCGGACGTGGATTCCCGAGCTAGGGATGTCGTACAGCCTCGGCATCGACGGCCTGAGCCTTCCTCTGGTGCTCCTCACGACGCTGCTGATGTTCGTGGCGCTGGTCGCATCGAAGAGCATCACCAAGAACCTCAAGGGGTACTACGCGTGGATGCTGATGCTCGAGTTCTCGATACTCGGGGTCTTCGTGGCGCAGGACTGGTTCCTGTTCTATGTCTTCTGGGAGCTCGCGCTCGTCCCGATGTTCTTCCTGATCGGCGTCTGGGGCGGCCCGGAGAAGGAGCGGGCCGCCATGACGTTCTTTCTGTACACCCTGGCCGGGTCCATCTTCATGCTGCTGGGCATATTCGCGATCTACCTGGCGGTCGACCCGCACACGTTCGACATGACGGCGCTGGAGGCGGCGAGCGAGGGGTGGACCGAAACGGTCCAGATCGCGCCGTTCCTCGCGTTCTTCGTCGGCTTCGCCGTAAAGATCCCAGCCTTCCCACTCCACGGCTGGCTGCCGCTCGCCCACATCCAGGCCCCGACGCCGGTGAGCATCATCTTGTCCGGTGTTCTGCTGAAGCTCGGCGGGTACGGCGTGCTGCGGATCGCCGACACCCTTCCCCTGGGGCTGCGCTGGTTCCTGCCGGGTCTCCTCGTCATAGCGCTGGTGAGCATCCTGTACGGCGCGTTCCTCGCGTTCCGCCAGACCGACCTCAAGGCCGTCGTCGCCTTCTCTTCGATCAGTCACATGGGCTTCGTCTTGCTCGGCCTGGCCGCGCTCAACGTCAGCGGCGTGTCGGGCGCGCTGTTCATGATGCTCGCGCACGGGATCATCACCGGTGCCCTGTTCCTGCTGGTTGGCATCCTCTACGAGCGGACCGGGACCATGGACGTCACACAGTTCGGGGGGCTGGGGTCCAAGATCCCCACCTACAGCGGCCTGATGATGCTGGCGCTGCTGGCGTCGATGGGGCTCCCCGGGCTGGCCCAGTTCGTGGGCGAGTTCCAGACCCTGGTGGGAGGGTTCGAACGCTGGGGCATGCTGGTGGTCATCGCCAGCCTGGGCATCCTGGTCACGGCCACCTTCACGCTACGGGTTATCGGTGCGCTGTTCGGTGGACAGCTGGATGCTCGCTGGGGGGCGATCCGCGACGTGAGCCGAACTGATTTGGTCGCCGCCCTGCCCCTCGCCGTGTTGATGGTGGCACTCGGGGTGTATCCCAGCCTCGCGCTGGATCTGGCCGACGAGACGGTCCGCAACATGAACTCCCTGGCCCCATGACCCGTACGAGCCGGTCGAAGGCGATTTGACAATGGTGCAGATCAGGTCCGACACCCCACACGAGCAGTCACCAGGAACTGAGGCTCGCGACCAGCTGGCGCAGCACCTTGAGCACTGGGGGCATCTGGTCCCGAGCCAGGGCCCCATGACGACGTTCGTCCACCACAACACCCTCCATGGCCTGCAGCACCTGCCTTTCGAGCACGCCGTGGCGGAGGGCGAGCGACGGCTCGGTGGTCGGGCCTACGAGCCGGTCGAGCGCGGACGGGCCCGCTATCGGACCGGTCGGATCACTGACGCCGACCTCGACGCCGTGTTCGCGGCGCGCCCGGAGCTGGGCCCCGGTCAGGTGATCGGCACCGTCGGTGGGCAGACGGTCACCGACGTCGCTGTTCGCCGGCTCCACCTGCTGCACGGGGTCAACCCGGTCGAGCCGGCGACGTTGCGCTGGGCATTGACCACAGGCGGGGCTACCCACGGGTTTGCGCCAGACGTCAGCGACGCTGCGCGTAACCGACTGCTTGGCGCCGGACAGGAAGAGCTGGCGGGCGGGTTGCGTCGGATCGGCGACGGGTGGACGCTCGCCGACTGGCTCGAAGCGCTGCTCGGCCTCGCCGTGTCGAGGACCGTGCGCGCCGATGTCGCGGCCAACCTTCGCGATGTGACTGAACAGACCGCGGGCAAGCCGGTAACCGACATGCTGCGCGCCCTCGGCATCCCCGACGGCCGCCACCAGGGCTATCTCGCCGCCGTCGACATCCACTGCAGCGGCCTGACCGGCGCAACCCGCGACCCGGACCGGACCCGGCAGCTGTGGCTCGTCGCCGAGACCCGACTCGTACGGGCTGTAAGCCGGCGGCACTTCGGTGTCCCGGGCCGGCTGCGGGCCCTGGATGCCTACTTCTCCGGTGACCTGGAGCACTTCAGCTTGACCACGCTGTGGCACGCCTGCCTGGCCGCGTTCGACCTCCCGGACCCGGTTGCACCGACCGACCCTGTGCAGCTGGGCGAGCAGGACCTCGCTGCAGTGCCCGAGCGCCTGGCCGAGGAGTTCGCGGAGACCGAACGCTGGGGTGGGCCACCGGTGCCGCTCGACCACGAGCTGCACAACGCCGTGCGTGCGGTCGCGCAGAACCGGCTCGATCGCCTGGAGGCACTCGTCGCCGCCACCCCGGAAGCCGTCCATCAGCCCGCGGTCCGCGAAGCCGCCCACGCCGCCTGGTTCGTCCTCGCCGACGCCTGCCCCGGTGGACTGTCGCGGCGCGGCCTGGAAGCACTCGAAGCGTTCGAAGCGCTCGAAGCGCTGCCGGCTCCTGAGCCGACCACCGACTCGGTGACGGCCGTCGCAGATCAGGTGCGCAAGCGTGACCCACGCCGGCTGCTGGCCGCGCATGTCGCCGAGGTGACCGCGACCGAGCTGGACCACACCCACGCCGAGCTCATCGGCCGACTCACCGGCGACGACGTCGTCGAACGCGTCAACCGGTACATGATCCGCGTGGCGGGGGCGTTCCTCGACCAGGGGCAGGCAGCCTGGCGCATGCCCGATCGGCCGCTCGGGTTCTACCTGTCCTGGCGCGTCGGCGCAGTTCACGACCGTGCGCTCGACCTCGAAGGCTGCCCCGGCTGGCGCACGATGCTCGCGGGCCTACCGGACCGGGCCGACGACGCGGTCATCGCACTGCTCGCCACGCTGGGCGTGGAGCCCGACGCCTGGGGGGACTACATCGGGCGCGTCCTGGTGGGGCTGCCCGGCTGGGCCGGCATGATGAACTGGCGCGGCGCAAACCCGGACTTTCCCCGCCAGCGGGCGCAGCCGACCGATCTTGCCCAGTACCTCGCCGTACGCCTGTTCGTCGAGTCCGTCATGGTGCGCGGGCCCGCGCAACGCAGTTGGGGCGTCGAGCCGGCCGAGCTCACCCGTTACCTGCGCGATCGGCCGCACGAGGTCTGGGTACGACGGGAGGCGGTGGCCGGCCGGCTGCCGGAGTTCCTTGCCGAGCGCGCGCGGGCTCTTGCTGCGCGGCGCGGGTCGGTGGCCCTCGAGTGGGCCGAGCTGGCGGACCAGCTGTGGGCCTGGGCCGGTACGGCACGAGGCGTGGGCGCGACGTTCACCGCCCACGACCATGCGTGGCGGCTGTTCCGCATGGCGCAGCTCCAAGGCTGGTCGGCCCGCGAGGTCCGCAGCCTGTCCCCCAGCGTCCGAGACCACCTGCTGGCCACGCTGGACCGGTTCCCCGAATCTGCCCACCGCCCAGTCTGGCTAGCCGCGTTCGAGCGCCACTACCGCGAAGAGATCCTCGGCGCGTTGGCCGCCAACCGCGGTCGCGGGCGTTGGCGCACCCGCGACCGGCGCCCGAAGGCGCAGGTCGTGCTGTGCATCGACGAGCGGGAGGAGTCGATGCACCGGGCGATCGACGAACTCGACAACGAGTACGAGACCCTCGGTTCGGGCGGTTTCTTCGGCGTCGCCATGGACTACTCGGGCCTGGACGACCACGACGTCACCCCGCTGTGCCCCGCCAATCTGACGCCCGGGTCCAGGGTGAAGGAGGCGGGCCGTCCGGGCACGGAGGGGATCGTGGCGCAACGTGTCGAGCGACGCCGGTGGACGGAGGTGTTCCACAACGTCTACTGGGAGAGCAAGCGCAACGCGGTGTCCGCCCTCTTCCTCACCCAGCTGTTCGGCTTCGTCCACGCGCTCCCGTTGTTCGGCAAGGTCCTGGCCCCCCGGGGCTACACCGAGCTCGCCCGGGACCTCGAACGCCGCCTGATCCCCAGCCCGCTGACCGAGCTGACGCTTGACGCGGATGGGCGGGTCGAGAACGGCAAACCGGTGGGCTTCGCGCTGTCCGAACAGGCTGACCGGGTCGAGACTCAGCTGCGCAACATCGGCCTGACCCACAACTTCGCCCGGCTCGTCGTCTTCTGCGGGCACGGCTCGGTGTCGGTCAACAACCCGCATGAGTCCGCGCACGACTGTGGGGCCTGCGGTGGCAAGCACGGAGGGCCCAACGGCCGGGCGTTCGCCGCTCTCGCCAACCGTCGCGCCGTGCGCGCCGAACTAGCTCGTCGTGGCATCGAGATCCCCGACGACACTCACTTTGTCGGCGGCATGCACAACACCGCAAGCGACCTCAACACGTTCTTCGACACGGCCGACATCCCCGCCGGGCACCGCGCGGAGTGGCAGACGCTACGCGAGCACCTCGACGAGGCCGCCGCCCGGTCAGCCCGGGAACGCTGTCGGCGCTTCGCCTCGGCGCCCAAGGGCGCCTCGCCGGCGCGGTCCCTGCAGCACGTCGTCGGACGGAGCCGTGACCTGTCCCAGGTCCGACCTGAGTGGGGGCACTGCACCAACGCCTTTGCCGTAGTGGGCCGCCGGAGCCTGACCCAAGGTCTCTTCCTCGACCGGCGGGGGTTCGTCATCTCCTACGACCCCACCCAGGACCCCACCGGCGGCATCGTCGAGCGAATCCTGCTGTCGCTGGGCCCGGTGGGGGCCGGCATCAACCTCGAGTACTACTTCTCGAGCGTGGACAACCAGGTGTACGGCTGCGACACCAAGGTGCCGCACAACGTCTCCGGGCTGCTCGGCGTCATGGGTGGAGCCGCCAGCGACCTGCGCACCGGCCTGCCCAAGCAGATGATCGAGATCCACGAGCCGATGCGGCTGCTGCTGGTGGTCGAGGCCACCACCGACGTGCTAGGCGCGATCTACGGGCGCCAGCCGGTGATCGCCGAACTGCTCGACAACGCCTGGGTTCACCTTGTGGCCCTGAATCCCGAGGACGGCACGCAGAGCCTGTTCGTGCCCGGCGAAGGCTTTGTCGTCCGGGAGGAACGCGTGCCCGACCTTCCGGTAGTGGACTCCTCGTTCGACTACTACCGCGGACGCACTGACTTCCTGCCCCCGGCCCTGATCGGCGGGTCATGACCGGCCTGGAGGCCGTCGCGGTCGCGGCCTGCGGCCTTCCGCTGCTCGCCGCTGTCGCCAACGGGCTGAACGCGGTTGCGGGCGAGCGCCTCTACGGCCAGGGCGCGGTGTCCAAGGTGGCGGTGGCCGCGGTGTTCGGATCGTTCGCCGCGAGCATCTGGGTGGCGGCGGCCATGCTCGCCCGGGGCCGCCCGATCGAGGTCGTGGTCTACGACTGGTTGGACAGCGGCGACCTGTCGGTCGCCTTCGCTTTCCGCCTGGACGAGCTGACGGTCGTGATGATGCTGGTGGTCACGGCCATCAGCTGGCTGGTGACGTACTTCAGCGTGAACTACATGCACAACGAGCCGGGGTTCTCGCGCTACTTCACCGTCGTACCGCTGTTCGTCTTCGCGATGCTGGTTCTGGTCATGGCGGACAACTACCTGCTGATGTTCCTCGGCTGGGAGGGCGTGGGCGTCTGTTCGTACCTGCTCGTCGGCTTCTACCGCGATCGAAGCAGCGCGGCGCAGGCAGGGACCAGGGCGTTCGTCATGAACCGAGTCGGCGACGCGGGCCTGCTGCTTGCCATGTTTCTGCTCGTCGTCCACACGGGCAGCCTTCGGTTCGTCGACGTCTTCCCGAGCGTCGACTCGGTGCCGTCGGGTGTGCTGACTGGCATCTGCTTGCTGTTGCTGTGGGGCGCGATCGGCAAGTCCGCACAGCTGCCGCTCGGCACCTGGCTGGCGAAGGCGATGGAAGGCCCCACCCCGTCCAGTGCGCTCATCCACGCAGCGACCATGGTGACCGCCGGCGTCTACCTCGTCGTTCGTTCGAGCCCGCTCTTCGACGCGGCGCCTACCGCACTGCTGGCAGTGGGCCTGGTTGGCGCTCTGACGGCCCTCTACGGTCAGCTCGTCGGCTACGTGCAGACCGACATCAAGGGCATGCTCGCAGCATCGACCACGGCTCAACTGGGCGTCATGTTCATCTTCTGCGGGCTGGGCCTCTACCCGGTGGCAATCTTCCACCTGGTCGTGCACGCGTTCTACAAGACCTACCTGTTCCTCACCGCGCCGTCGATCCTGCATCACCTGCACGGGGGGGCGGACCCGGCCACCGTCCGCCGACCGACAGACACCGCGACCGCACTCTCCCACGTTGTGTTGGCGGCGGCGGTCGGACTACTCGCGTTGCCGCTGCTCGCCCCCTCGATGGTGGACGTGCGAGGTGCTCTCGATGGCAACCTGGGGGCCTTGGTGGCCTTGGGAGTGGTGGCCATATTTGCGGTGGTGTACGCCACCGTTCGGATGATCCGAGTGAGCTTCGCCGGCCACCAGCACGCCGACGCCCACGGCCGCACCAGCGCGGATCGAACTCCTGCCGGCCGGCTAGCGGCAGCGATGTTCGTCATCGCCGTCCTCGTCGCCCTCGGATCGGCTGCGGGGGTACTCCCCGGTGGCATCGCGGGGACCTGGTTCTACCAGCTGCTCGACGAGTCGGTTGGCGTCGGTCCAGCGCTGTCGGCTGGCGACGCGCTGATGGCCGGGTTGTTCGTCGCGGCGCTGGCGCTGCTCGCCGTCTCCGGAGTGCTGGGTCCGCGTTTTTTCGATCGGTTTCGCGACGAGTTGCCGGCCGGTGCGGTGCCGCGGCTGGCTCGCCGGCTGTACTGGCGGGCACTGCATCGGGGGTTGCTTGACGAGCACTATGCGCGCGCCGTCACGGGCCCCACCGTCGCGCTCGGGCGGACGCTACGCCGCTTCGACCGGCGCGTGATCGAGGGGGCCGTGGGCACCGGAAGCAAGCGGTCACCGACCGCTACCGGCGACTGGGAGGCTCGCTTCGCCATCCTTCGCCGAGCGCACGCCGAGGGGTCGATCCCCCTGACGGAGGCACCGGCCCGGCTCGACTGGCTGCCGCCCGCCCGTGTTCCCGTGGCGCCCTCTACCGCCCAACCAGGG
The DNA here is from genome assembly GCA_030773435.1 of Actinomycetota bacterium. Classification (GTDB taxonomy): domain Bacteria; phylum Actinomycetota; class Actinomycetes; order Propionibacteriales; family Nocardioidaceae; genus JALYMZ01. Next base: position 27,229 of record JALYMZ010000136.1, read on the forward strand.
ACGGTCGGTAGGGCCGGGCGCGACCCGATGGCCGTCTCGGGTACCGCTCACGGCCGGGGGGTCGTGGAACGGGCCGAGAATGCCGTGGCGAGGTCCACCGAGACGATCGAGCGGGTTGTGTTCCGGGGCAGCCCGGAGCGCGGCACCGCCTTCCTTACCGCCGCCATGGCCCGAGCCGTTGAGGCGGTCGAGCGGGTCGTGTTCCAAGCGAACGTCGAGCGAGTCGCCGCGCTCATCACCGCCGTGATCGCCGGCTTCACCGAAGCGGTGGAGCGGGCCGTGTTCCAGCTCGGCGTAGAACGCGCCGTGCACCAGGTGGCCACCATGGGGCAGCGTTCGCTGCTCACCATCGAGAGCCGCCTCGGGCATCCGTTGGTCATGGGCGCGCTGCTAGCCGCCGTGCTGGTGATCGTAGTTGTAGGCACCTGATGAGCGTGGAGGAGGTGCTCGCCGTCGACCAGGTGGGCTTTCCGATCCTGTCCGTGCTGGTCGCCCTGCCGCTCGCCTTCTGCCTCGTCCTCCTGTTCGTCCGTGGCCGCACCGCATCGGCAGCCGTAGCGTTGACCGGGGCCGTTCTGGAAACCGGGTTGGCGATCTTCCTCGCGCTGCGCTTCAACGGCGGCGTCTCCGATGTCCAGTTCGTCGAACGCTCTGCCGCTGTGCTCGGTGTCAGCTGGCACCTCGGCGTGGACGGTGTGAATCTGCTGTTCATCCCGGTCACTGCCCTCCTCGGGCTGCTGGTGCTCATCTACGCCGTATCTGTGCAGAAGCCCAACATCGGCCACTACGCGATGGCCGTCCTCGCCGTCGAGGCGGCGATGATCGGTGCCTTCGCCGCGCTCGACCTCGTCGTGTTCTGGTTCTTCTTCGTGATCGAGTTGCTGCCGAGCTGGTTCCTCATCACCCGCTGGGGGACCGGGCCGAAACGGCGCCGGGCAGCGCTCGAGTACGTCGCGTTCATGGCTGTTGGTTCGACCCTGTTGCTGGTCGGCATCGTGCTCCTCGCCCGCAACCACGCAGCGGTCACGGGCGACGGCTACACCTTCGAGCTGGCCCGCCTACTGACGGTCGATCTCCCGGCTCAACAGCAGACACTCGTGTTCTTTCTGCTCTTCCTCGGCTTTGCGGTGAAGGCGCCGATCTTCCCCTTCCACACCTGGATGCCGAAGGTCCTCGAGCATGGCCCCGTGGTCGGGATCAGCGTCTTCCTGGTCGGGGTGAAGCTCGGCGCCTACGGGCTGATCCGATTCCTCATCCCACTGCTGCCAGACGCAGCCAACCGCTGGTTCTGGCTGATGGCACTGCTCGGGGGCATCAGCACCCTGTACGGCGCCATGCTGGCCCTGGCGCAGACCAACCTGCGCCGGCTGCTCGCCTTCGCCAGCCTCGCCCACATGGGCGTGGTGACGATCGGGCTCTTCTCCCTGAACCGTGACGGCTTCGAGGGCGGCCTCCTGCAGATGGTCAACCTGGGCATCGTCGGTGCCGGCCTGTTCTTCATCGCTGGGTTCCTCACCACCCGGGTAGGCCACCCAGAATTGAGCTCGCTTGGAGGGGTCATCAACCATGCGCCGCTGATGGCGGCGGCGTTCCTCATCATCGCCCTAGCCGGCGTCGGCCTGCCCGGGACCAACGGTTTCAACGGCGAGCACCTGGTGATGCTCGGTGCCTACGAACAGAGCTGGCCCATGGCGTTGGCCGCCGGCATGGGCGTATTCCTCACCGCCGCGTACTCGCTCTCGTACTTCGCACGCGGCTTCATGGGAGACGCCAGAGCGCCCGTGATTGACCGGGTCTACGACCTGACGATCAGCGAGCGGAGCGTCGTCAGCGTTCTCGTGGTGCTCATCTTCTGGATCGGACTCGGAACCAGCCCGTTCATCCAGATCATGCGGCCGTCGTTGACGCTGCTGGCTGAGCACGTCGACCCCGCGGGGAGCGCGACCGCCCAGGGGGTCCAGCCATGAACGAGATCGCGGCGGTGGACCAGATCGGCTTCCCCGTCCTGTCGACGCTGCTGGCCCTGCCGGTGGTGGCGCTCGTCGTGCTGGCCTTCCTGCGCAGCGAGCGACTTGTGCGGGCACTAGCGCTCGGTGCAGCCCTCGTGGAGCTAGCGCTCTCGCTGTTGCTCGTGGCCCGTTTCCGCACTGACGGAGCCGACTTCCAATTCGCCGAACAACTGCCGTGGATCGACGCGATCGGGCTGAGCTACCACCTCGCGGTCGACGGTGTGAGCCTGCTGTTCGTTCCGCTCACCGCGCTGCTCGTGGTCCTGGTGATCCTCACCTCGTGGTCGAGCGTGCGTCATCAGCCGAAGGTCTACCTGATGACGGTCCTTGGCTTCGAGACGGTCGCCATGGGCGTCTTCACCGCCGTCGACCTCATCTTGTTCTTCATCTTCTGGGAGTTGCTGCTGGTTCCGACGTTCATCCTCGTCAAGGTGTGGGGCATCGGGCCGGACCGGACGCGGGCTGCAGTGAAGTACGTGCTGTACATGCTGACGGGGTCGGCTGGCCTGCTCCTCGGCTTCATCCTGCTCGGCGTCAACTACCGTGACGCGCCGGGGTCAGACGGCGAGCTGTCGTTCGACCTGCTGGCGCTGATGGGCGTCGCAGTACCGGCGGGCACTCAGACGACCGTGTTCTTCCTGTTGGCGTTCGCGTTTGCGCTGAAAGCGCCGATGTTCCCGTTCCACTCATGGATGCCCGCCGCGCTGCTCGAAGGTCCGATCGGCATGGCGGTCTTCCTCACCGGGCTGAAGATGGGTGTGTTCGGCTTCCTGCGTTTCGTCATGCCGCTAGTCCCGGACGCCTTCGTGACCTGGAGCTGGTTGCTCGCGGTCCTCGGGGTGGTGGCGATCTTGTTCGGCGCGCTCGTCGCGCTGGCCGAGCCCAACGTACGGCGACTGATCGCCTTTGCCAGCGTGAGCCACGTGGGCCTAGCGCTGTTCGGTCTCGCGAGCCTGAACGTGCAGGGCGTACAGGGAGCCCTGTTCCTGATCCTGAGCCTCGGCCTGACCTCGACCGGTCTGCTGCTGGCAGCGGGCTTTGTGCAGCAGCGGGTCGGCAGCACCGACATCGCCGCGCTGGGCGGTCTGGCCCAGCGGGCCCCCGCGCTTGCGCTCTTGGCCCTTGTGGCCTGCCTCAGCGCGCTTGCGCTTCCCGGGACCGTCGGGTTCCCCGGTGAGTTCCTGGTGCTGCTCGGTGCCTTCCGGGCCTACAGCTGGCTGGCTGCCATCGCGGTGGTCAGCGTGATCCTCACGGCCGCGTACATGCTGGTGGTCTACGAACGCGCGTTCAACGGACCGGTCACCAGCCCGGTTGTCGCAGCCGCCGAGGACCTGCGGCGGCCGGAGGCGGTCGCTGCCGTGGTGACCGGTCTGGCCATCGTCGCCTTCGGGTTCTTCCCCGGCGCCGTGCTGGAGACCAGCGAAGAGTCGATCCGCGCGGTCGTCGAACGACTCAGCCAGTCCGCCGCCCAAGGCATCAGGGGGAACTGACCGTGGACGTCACCTCCGTGACACCACTGTTCGTGCTCCTGGCGCCGGTCCTGGGGGCCGCCGCGACAGTGGCGCTGCGGGACCGTCCGCCCGCACGCGAACTGTGCGGAGTCGCCGCCGGTCTGGCTCAGTTGGGCCTCATCGCCACCATGATCCCCGTCGTACTGGCAGGTGACACGGTCTCGTTCACCATCTCGGCGTTCCTGCCCGAAGCCGAGATCGGACTGCGAGTCGACGCGCTCGGCTTGGTGCTCGCCGGGACGTCCTCAGTGCTGTGGATCCTCACCACCATCTACACGATGGGCTATCTCGGCACTGGGCCGGATCGTGCGCTCGCCCGCTTCCACGTCTACTTCGGTCTCACCATCGCCGCGACCATGGGGGTCGCGTTCTCGGTGAACCTGCTGACGCTCTACCTCTTCTACGAGGCGCTGACCATCATCACGTACCCGCTGGTGACCCACTCCAGGACACCGGAAGCGGCTCAAGGGGGGAAGCGCTACCTCGGCTACCAGCTCGGCACCGGTGTCGCGTTGCTGCTGCCCGCCATCGTGCTCACCTATACGCAGGCGGGGACGTTCGACTTCGTTCCTGGGGGCGTGTTCGGCACCGATTCCGGCGAGTCGATGCTCATCCTCATCTACCTGCTCTTTCTGTTGGGTATTGCCAAGGCGGCGCTCCTGCCCGTCCATGCTTGGCTGCCCGCGGCCATGGTGGCGCCGGTTCCGGTCAGCGCGTTGCTGCACGCCGTCGCCGTGGTCAACGTCGGGGTGTTCGCGGTCTTCCGGGTGATATTCGACGTCTTCGGTACCGACCTCGCGGTCGATCTCAACCTCGGTACCATCACCCTGGCCGTAACCTGCGTGACGATCTTGGCTACGTCGCTCTACGCACTGCGGCTCGACAACCTCAAGGGCATTCTCGCCTACTCGACGATCAGCCAGCTCTCGTACATGATCCTCGGCGTAGCCCTGCTCAACGAGGCGGGGAGGACCGGTGGCGTCCTGCACCTCGTCGGTCACGCCTTCTCGAAGATCACCTTGTTTTTCGCTGTCGGCTCGGTGTACCTCGCCAGCCACCGCACAACAGTCCGCGAGCTTCGCGGCATCGGCCGGCGGCTCCCCTGGACGATGGGGGCGCTCGTCGTCGGCGCCCTGTCGATCGTCGGGCTGCCACCGACCGTGGGCTTCATTTCCAAGTACTTCTTGTTCCTCGGCGCCGCCGACGCCGGCCAGTGGCTCGTCCTCGCTGTCCTGGCCATGTCGACAGTGCTGACCGGCACCTACTACCTGCGCATCATGCAGATTGCGCTATTGGAGGCGGTGCCGGCGCCCGCCCTCACCGGCGGCGTTGGCGACGATCCCCGCCTGCCACGGGAGCGACGGGTCACCGAGAGTCCGGCCCTCATCGTCGGGCCGCTGGTCGTGACGGCCGCGCTCACCCTGCTCCTCGGGGTCGCGCCCGGCACCCTGCTGGAGCTGGTCCGTGCCGCGGCCAGAGTCCCATGACGGTCGCTATTCGGCCGTACCAGCCGGAGTTGTCCTAGTCCCTAGAGTGGCGTGCAGCGCCATCCCAACCGGATGCCGACTTCGGGGCTCTGTCGGGTCGCCAGAGTGTCCGGTGAGGAATGCGCGACCGGTTCGGCCTCTCCCCACGGGGAGAGGTCGAGTTCTGCCTGGCGGTTGATGTGCGCAGCGGTGCCGAGCCGGTTGGAGCTATGCCAACGACATCTCTGCCCCGCCCGCGGACCCGGTGGTCACTGTCCGCGCGCTGACCAAGGCGTACGACGACCGCACCGTCGTCGACCACCTCGACCTCGACGTTCTCCCCGGGTGAGGTCCTCGGCCTGATCGGCGCGAACGGTGCCGGCAAGACCACGACCCGTCGAGATCCTGCAGGCGCTGCGCGCCAGGATGCCGCGAGGTAAGGGTCTGGGCCTGGACCCGCTCCGGGACGCCGACCGGCTGCGCCAGCAGGTCGGCAGCCAGCTGCAAGACTCCTGCCGGACCGGCTGCGCGTCGCCGAGGCGGTCGAGCTGTTCGCTGGCCGGAACGCGACCGACGGCGACCGGCTGCTCGAGCAGTTCGGGCTGGCGCACCGGCGGCGCTCTCCGTTCGCCGGCCTGAGCGGTGGTGAGCGGGCAGCGACTGTTCCTTGTGGTCGCGCTGGTCAACCGGCCGCGGCTGGTGATCCGCGACGAACTCACCCAAGGCGCGCTCATCAGCGCCGGC
>JALYMZ010000137.1 GCA_030773435.1 Actinomycetota bacterium
CCGCGGGCGAGGTCGCGACGGCGCCACGGGAACGGCAGCGAGCGGCCGGCGACGTGCGCCCGGGAGGCCCGCTGGCGGGTCTGCAGGTCCTCGCCGAGCAGGTCGCGTAGGTCGTTGAGCACCCGGCGCGGGGTCTGCGCGGACAGCCGGTGGCTGCCGTAGTCCACCCGCACCCCGTCGACCTCGAAGGACGCCGACGTGCCGCCGACCTGGTCGACGCGGTCGAGCACCTCGACCGAGAAGCCGCGGCGCGCAGCGCGCCAGGCGGCGAGGAGTCCGGCCGGACCGGCGCCGAGGACGACGACGTCACAGGAGGTGCTCATGGCGTCCTCGCAGCCTAGGGGGTCGCAGGCCGAACCCGACCGCCGGCCACGCCGCTGCACGCGGGTAGGTCAGGCGGTCTCCTCGTCCGTGGCCACCGACACCGCCTGCAGCGTGGCCCCGGCGTCGAGCCGGGCGACGTCCTCCACGATGCTGCGGGCGAGATCCTGCGGGTGCAGGCCGATCCGGGTGAGGACCGCGGCGCGCTTGGCCTGCTCGAGGAAGCGCTGCGGGAGGCCGTGCACCCGCACCGGTGTGTCGACGCCGGCGTCACCGAGCGCCTGGGTCAACGCCGCACCGCAGCCACCGACCCGCCCGTTGTCCTCCACGCTCACCACCAGACGGTGCGCGGCGGCCAGCGCGACGACGGCGTCGTCGACCGGCTTGACCCAGCGCGGGTCGACCACGGTCACGCCGACCCCCTGCGCGGTCAGCCGCTGGGCCACCTCGACGCAGGTTGCGACCATGGCTCCCACCGCGACGATGAGGACGTCGTGGTCGCCCGTGCGCGCGATCACGTCGGCCGGACCGGCCCGTCCGACCGCCGGGACATCGTCGAGGACGGGGCCGGTCGGGAACCGCACGGCGGTGGGTGCGCCGGCGACCCCGACCGCCTCGCCGAGCAGCTCCCGCAGCCGAGTGCCGTCGCGGGGTACGGCGATGCGCAGCCCCGGCACCACTTGGAGGATCGACAGGTCCCACATGCCGTGGTGGCTCGGCCCGTCGGGACCGGTGACGCCGGCCCGGTCGAGCACGAACGTCACGCCGCACCGGTGCAGCGCGACGTCCATCAGCACCTGGTCGAAGGCGCGGTTGAGGAACGTGGAGTAGACGGCGACGACCGGGTGCAGGCCGCCCATCGCCAGGCCGGCGGCGCTGGTCACCGCGTGCTGCTCGGCGATACCGACGTCGAACGTGCGGTCGGGGAAGCGCGCCGCGAACGCGTCCAGGCCGGTCGGGTGCAGCATCGCCGCGGTGATCGCTACGAGGTCCGTCCGCTCCTCCCCGAGCGCCACCAGCTCATCGCGGAACACGTGCGTCCACGTGCGAGCGCGCGGCTGCTCCTGGCCGGTGAGCAGGTCGAACGGCCCCGGTGAGTGGAAGTTGTCGGCCTCGTGGGCCTCCGCGGCGGCGTAGCCGTTGCCCTTGCGGGTGATCGCATGCACGATCACCGGCCCGCCGAACCCCTTCGCTTGCTCCAGCGCCGCCTCGACCGCCGCCCGGTCGTGGCCGTCGACCGGCCCGACGTACTTCAGGCCGAGGTCCTCGAACAGCCCCTGCGGGGCGAGCACGTCCTTCAGACCGCGTTTGATGCCGTGCAGCACCTCGTACGCCGGTGCGCCGACCAGCGGCGTCTTGTTGAGGCGGCTCCTGATCAGCTCCAGCACGCGCTCGTAGCGCGGATCGGTGCGCAGCGAGGCCAGGTGCTGCGCCAGCCCGCCGACCGTCGGCGTGTAGGACCGGCCGTTGTCGTTGACCACGATGACCAGCGGCAGGTCCTTGCGGGCCGCGATGTTGTTGAGCGCCTCCCAGGCCATGCCGCCGGTCAGCGCGCCGTCCCCGACGACCGCGACGACGTGTCGCGGCTCACCGCGCAGGATCGCCGCCTTGGCCAGCCCGTCAGCGTAGGAGAGCGCGGTGGAGGCGTGGGAGTTCTCCACCAGGTCGTGCGCCGACTCCGCCCGGTTCGGGTAGCCGGACAGGCCGCCCTCCTGGCGCAGCCGGTCGAAGTCGGCCGCGCGTCCGGTGAGGATCTTGTGCACGTAGCTCTGGTGACCGGTGTCGAAGACGATGCGGTCGTGCGGTGAGTCGAAGACCCGGTGCAGCGCGACGGTGAGCTCCACGACGCCGAGGTTGGGTCCGAGGTGGCCGCCGGTGCGCGAGCACGCCTGCACCAGGAACGCGCGGATCTCCGCGGCCAGGTCGTCCAGCTGCTGGTCGGTGAGGTCGCGGAGGTCGCGTGGCCCGCGGATGGCCGCCAGCAGCGTCATGCGGCCTGAGTCTAGGCGCGTCGCAGCGGCGCACCAATCACAGCGCAGCCGTCACAGGCGGGGCCGGAACCGCCGTCCCCGCACTGCGTCCTCGACCAGACCGACGGAGCGGCGCAGCGCGATCAGCCGGGCGATCTCGCGCTCCCACGCCGCCACCGCAGCCTCCACGGTCTCCGGTGCCACGTGGTCGCGCAGACTGGTGCGGGCCTCACCGAGGCCGGTGCGCGACGCCGCGAGGCCGGCGTCCACGTGCGCCGCCGCGAACCGGGCCAGTACGACGGCGTGGCGGCGCAGGACGCCGTACGACCGGAACTCCGGCGGGCACACGTCGAGCAGCCACCGCACGGCCGCTTCCTCCCACCCGGGCACGCCGGCGGGAGGCACCGGCGCCGGCCACCCCGGCGGCGCCACGACCTGGACCATGCACGCACCATATCGAACGCGTGATCGAGTCGGCTAGCCTCGCGCCGTGGGGTGCCTGTTCTGCGCGATCGTGGCAGGCGACGCACCGGCGCACGTCGTCCTCGACGAGCCCGACGTGGCCGGCTTCCTCGACGCCCGCCCGGTGTTCAAGGGGCATGTGCTCGTCGTCCCCCGCAGCCACGTCGACACGCTGCTCGACCTCCCCACCACGCTGATGACGCCGCTGCTCACCGCGACCCGTCGGGTGGCCGCTGCGCTCGTCGACGCCCTGGGGGCACAGGGGTCCTTCGTCGCGATGAACAACGTAGTGAGCCAGAGCGTCCCGCACCTGCACGTGCACGTGGTGCCGCGCACCCGCGGCGACGGCCTGCGCGGGTTCTTCTGGCCGCGCACGAGGTACGCCGACGACGCGGAGGCCGCCGAGTACGCCGCCCGGCTGCGCGGCACCCTGCGGTCGTAGTCGTCGGCACCGGGTCACCACGGCAGGTAGCGCACCAGCACGGCCAGGGCCGAGACCGCGACGACGGCGAGCAGCGTGCGGCGGAACCGGGCACCGCGCACCCGGCGTCGCACCGGCAGCGACACCAGGAAGCCGACACCGAAGAACGGCAGGAACGACAACCCGGTGAGGACCTGGCGCGCCGGCAGCTCACCGACGACCCACAGCCCGGTCATCGACAGCAGCGAGCCGACAGCGAAGACCAGTGCGGTCGTGGCCCGGACCGTCCTGGGGTCGCTGCGCTGGTACACGATCCCGAGCGGTGGACCGCCGATCGACGCCGCGGTGGCGCCGATGGCGGAGAAGAAGCCCGCGGTGCTCAGCGTCGTGCGCGTGACCGGCACGGTGAACGCATGCACGGTCAGCGCCACGGCGACCAGCGTCATCAGCGCCACCGCGATGGCCAGCTGCTCCGGTGACGACACCGCCACGATGAGCACGCCGGGCACGGTGCCCAGCAGCCGCCCGGCGAACACCCAGCCGACCCGTGGGTCGACGTGCCGGTGCTCCGCGGCGAGGCTCATCAGGGGCAGCAGGAAGCCGGCGACCAGCAGGCTCCCCGGCATGAGCGAGGGGTCGAGGAAGGTGACGACGGGTGCCGCCACCAGGCCGACGCCGAACCCGACGGCTCCCTGGATGACGGCGCCGACCAGCACGGCGAGGCCGGCCAGCAGCACCAGCTGCAGGTCGATCAAGAGCGCAGCAGGCTCCGCAGCACGAACGGCATGATGCCGCCGTTGCGGTAGTAGCTCGCCTCCCCCGGCGTGTCGATGCGCACGACGGCGTCGAACTCGACGTCACCGGCCCGCACCTGCACCGTCCGCGGCGCGGGGCGGTCGCGGAGTGCGGTCACGCCGGTGATGTCGAACGTCTCCTCGCCGGTGAGGCCGAGCGACGCGGCGTTCTCGCCGGCCGGGAACTGCAGTGGCAGCACGCCCATGCCGATGAGGTTCGAGCGGTGGATCCGCTCGTACGACTCCGCGATGACCGCCCGCACGCCGAGCAGCGCGGTGCCCTTGGCTGCCCAGTCCCGCGAGGACCCCGAGCCGTACTCCTTGCCCGCCAGCACGACCAGCGGGATCCCCGCGTCGGCGTAGGCGACGGAGGCGTCGTAGATCGTCGTCACCTCCCCGGCGCCGGCGAAGTTGCGGGTGAAGCCGCCCTCCGTGCCCGGCGCGAGCTGGTTGCGCAGCCGGATGTTGGCGAAGGTGCCGCGGATCATCACCTCGTGGTTGCCGCGGCGGGAGCCGTAGGAGTTGAAGTCGCGATGCTCTACGCCGTGCGTGGCGAGGTAGGCGCCGGCCGGGGAGTCGGGCTTGATCGCACCCGCCGGGGAGATGTGGTCGGTGGTCACCGAGTCACCGAGCTTGGCGAGAACCCGCGCACCGGTGATGTCCTCCACCGGCGCAGGCTCGCGCTGCATCCCCTCGAAGTACGGCGGCCTGCGCACGTACGTCGACTCGGGGTCCCACGCGAACGTGTCCCCCTCCGGCGTCGCCAACGAGCGCCACCGCTCGTCACCGGCGTACACGTCGGCGTAGTCGGTGGTGAACATCTCCGCCGCGATCGCGCTCTCCACGACGGCCTCGACCTCCTGCGCGGATGGCCAGACGTCCCTGAGGAACACGTCGTTGCCGTCGGCGTCCTGACCGAGCGGGTCCGCGAACAGGTCGACGTCCATGGACCCCGCCAGCGCGTAGGCGACGACCAGGGGCGGGGACGCGAGGTAGTTCATCTTGACGTCGGGGTTGATCCGGCCCTCGAAGTTGCGGTTGCCCGAGAGCACGGACACCACCGCCAGGTCGTGGTCGTTGACGGCCCGGCTCACCTCGGGGATGAGGGGGCCGGAGTTGCCGATGCAGGTGGTGCAGCCGTAGCCGACGAGGTGGAAGCCGAGCTTCTCCAGGTACGGCGTGAGCCCGGCCCGCTCGTAGTAGTCCATGACCACCTTCGAACCCGGCGCCAGCGACGTCTTGACCCACGGCTTGCGGGCGAGGCCCTTCTCCACGGCGTTCCTGGCCACGAGGGCGGCGCCGATCATCACCGACGGGTTCGACGTGTTGGTGCAGGACGTGATGGCGGCGATCACCACCGCGCCGTGGTCGACCTCGCACTCCGTGCCGTCGGAGAGCGTGACCCGCACCGGGTTCGACGGACGCCCCTCCGCCGCGGAGGCCGCGGAGTGCCAGTCGACCGGCTCGCCGCCGCCGTTGCCGTCGTGGGAGTACGCCGGCGCATCGCTCGCCGGGAACGACTCCGCGGACGCCTCGTCGGCGGCTCCGACCACGCCGTACGGGCGCTCCTGTGCCGGCACCCCAGGCCTGCGCTCCTCTCCACCGGTCTGACCCTCCTCGACGTAGTCCCCAAGGGCGCTGCGGAAGGCCTGCCTGGCCTCGCTCAGCGACACCCGGTCCTGCGGCCGCTTCGGTCCGGCGATGGACGGCACGACCGTCGAGAGGTCCAGCTCGAGGCGCTCCGAGTAGCGCGGCTCGGCCGCGGGGTAGTGCCAGAGACCCTGCTCCTTGGCGTAGGCCTCCACCAGGGCGATCTGCTCCTCGGAGCGACCGGTGAACTTGAGGTAGTGGGTGGTCTCCTGGTCGATCGGGAACACCGCGACGGTGGAGCCGTACTCGGGGCTCATGTTGCCGATCGTGGCCCGGTTGGCCAGCGGGACGGCGGAGACACCGGGACCGTAGAACTCGACGAACTTGCCGACCACGCCGTGCTGGCGCAGCATCTCGGTGATCGTGAGCACCAGGTCGGTGGCGGTGGCGCCCTCGGGCAGCTCGCCGGACAGCTTGAAGCCCACCACCCGCGGGATCAGCATCGACACCGGCTGGCCGAGCATCGCGGCCTCGGCCTCGATCCCGCCGACGCCCCAGCCGACGACGCCGAGGCCGTTGACCATCGTGGTGTGGGAGTCGGTGCCGACGCAGGTGTCGGGGTAGGCGACCTGCCGCCCGTCCTCCCCCTCGCGGGTGAAGACGACCCGTGCCAGGTGCTCGATGTTGACCTGGTGCACGATCCCGGTGCCGGGTGGGACCACCTTGAAGTCGGCGAACGCCTTCTGGCCCCAGCGCAGGAACTGGTAGCGCTCCTTGTTCCGCTCGTACTCGATCTCGACGTTGCGCTCGAACGCCTCCGGCGTGCCGAAGACGTCGGCGATCACGGAGTGGTCGATGACCAGCTCGGCCGGGGCCAGCGGATTGATCTTCGTGGCGTCGCCGCGGAGGTCCTGCATCGCCTCACGCATCGTCGCCAGATCGACGATCGCGGGTACGCCGGTGAAGTCCTGCATGATCACCCGCGCGGGGGTGTACTGGATCTCCTTGCTGGGCTCGGCGTCGGGATCCCACCCGGCCAGCGCGCGGATGTCGTCGGCGGTGATGTTCGCGCCGTCCTCGGTGCGCAGCAGGTTCTCCAGCAGGATCTTGAGGCTGAACGGCAGGCCGGCAACGTCGAGCCCATCTCCCTGCACCGCCGCGAGCCGGTGGATCCGGTAGGAGGTGCCGCCGACCTCGAGGGATCCCGTGGCTCCGAAACTGTCGACGCTGCTCATCTGGCTCTCCCTCACGTCACTGGTTGCCGTCCTGCGCCCGCCGGTCACCGTCCATCGTGCCCCTGCCGGCGGTCGGTCAAGAGTCGGGTCGGCGCCGTCTACCGCGCACAGTATCTTGATATCAAGATACCGCATCGTCGCGGTACGGGAACACCCCGGCGTCGGTGACAGGCGGTCGGACCACGCAACGTCACCCAGGACCAGGTGTCCGCGCAGCGGTACACCTAGCAGCGCCCCGGCCGCCACCAACCGCCGGGTTGCATCGTGGCGAGGATCTCCTCACGACTGCGCTTGCGCGGCTCGGGCAGCGACCGCAGAAACGCCTGCCGCCGCAGCTCGTGGATGAGGTCCACCAGTGCGCCGAACGAGCGCAGCTTGGGGCGCATGGTCGTCAAAGACCTCCTGGTCCACCCGCAGGTAGCGCCGCCGCACGCCACTCACCACCGACGCATCCACCGCCCAACGCGTGGGCTCGCTCGTCCTTGTGCGGCAGGTCGAGGTCCGCACGCCCTTCGTCTCGAGGACGAAGTGCTCTCTGCTGCCCAGGCGGACGACGGACACCCTTGCCCCAGGTGGCGCGATACGCCTTCTCCTCGATGACGGATGCGATCTTGGACAGCTCCTGGTCAGCGCCAGCGCTCTCATCGCCCGCCAGCGCTCTCATCGCCCACGGTGATGCGGACCTTGTAGTCCTGACGGGAGTCGAACGTCGGGTCGATGTAGATCAGGTCTACCTCGCCGGCCAGCTCGTCAGCGCGCGAGGCGAGCACGTGCAGGTCCCCCAGATCAGCCGGTTCCGCCACGCGTCGCCATCCCCGGCGCCCGCACCCTCGAAGATCGTGCCACGATCGGCTCGCGGCGCATTGACGGTTTCGACGACCTGCAACGGAAGGTGCAGCCGAGGAGCGTCCGAGCCCTTCCCGTCCCACTCCAGCCGCACGGCCATCGCGGCACTCCCTTCGGTGCTTCCGGTGACTGGGTCTTTCCGGTTCCCCTCTGTGTCAAGGGCGCGGTTTCGGCACCGCCCAGTGTGCGTCGGCGAGCTGGGAGCCCAGGCCACGCGGGGTGTCCGGGGTCGTCGTTGGGCGGGTAGCGTCGGTGGCTCGGGTTCGGGTTGTGGCTGATCCGAACAGCCGATGACCGGGGTGTGCAGGTCGGCCGCGCTGGATGTGAGTGACGCCCCCGAGTGCCCTCCCGGGCCCGCCTCAACGCTCTCTTCGGGCGCAGCAGCGGCGGCGTGTTCGGTGGCCTTGGTGTCGGCGAGGAGTTGCCGGTAGACAGACCATGTCGGAGAGCCGCCGGTTCCCGGCGCGCGAGAGCCGATGTCGGATCTGCTCGCCGGAGGAAGCGTCCAGCGTGCGGTGCCGGTCCAGGACGCGAAGTGGTTGCGGTCGGGGAACCGGGCGATGTCGCCGACGTCGGCCAGGATGCGGGCGGCGCCGGCGGGGCCGATGCCGGGTAGCTCCATCAGGTGCGACCCACGTGCCCCGACCGCGACGGCGAGCTCCTTGGTCAGGCTCTTCAGCTTGGCATCGGTGTGGCCACCAGGTCCGCCAATTCCTCCACCGCCATCCGCCGTGTCGTCTTACCCACAAGGGATCTGGGCTTGACCGCGGCCAGCAGCCGCTTGGCCTTGGTCGCGGTGAGGTCCTTCCCGGCGCCTCTCGGGATCAACTCCGAAAGCAGCCGGTGCAGCCGGTTCGCGGCCTGCACCCGCCCCGCCGAGAGCTCATCGCGCCGGTCGATCAGCAGCCGCAGGGCCACCAGCTCCGCATCGAAGCTGAGCACCTGCAGCTTTGGCGTGCGCAGCGCTGCCGCAGCGACCGCGTGCGCGTCGGTGGCGTCGGCTTGCGCGCGTTGCCGGTGTCGAAGACCCGCACCCGCGCCGCCAGCTTGGCCGCGACGTCGACCACCGTCTCACCGTCGGCGAGCAGCCGCTGCGCCAACGCCCGGCCCACGCCCTAGGCGCCCTCGATGGCCCACCGGTGGCGCGGCCACTGCTGGCGCACGTACCCGAGCATCGCCGTGTAGTCCCGGGTGCCGGTGCGAACCTGCCGGTGGCCCACTCCCACGATCACATCACCCATGCTGTTGACCTCCTCAACCCTCAAGCGACATCGGTCGGCGAGGGCGGGCAGAGCTACTTTGAGCCGAGCAATCCCCTCTTGGGCCACGACCTCACCATCGGTGCTCGACAGGAGCGCAGCCCGGAAATGAGCCACAACCAGAAGGCCGGGCAGCCGCGATAGCGAGCGTCCCACCGAGCACCTCGACAACAGCCTGGCCGGGCCGCTGCCGTAGGAGAAGTCTCAAGTAGCCGCGGGCGGCACTCCGCCGGTCCGCATCGTCGGCGAGACGGTTCTGTCGGTGACGGCTCTCACTGCGCACCGGCCTTCTCCACGACCGCAGGATGCTCTCGATGACCCGCCGACCCTCCTTGTGGACAGCGGCTTTCGGGCGTCGGCGGTTGTCGGTGGGCTCTGCTGCAATGGGTGCATGAGTACGGCGGCAGCAGCGGAGGTGGAGCGGCTGGGTGAGCAGCTGCTGCGTGCCGCGGCGCTGCTGCCGGTCGAGCAGCGGGCGGTGGCGCTGGAGCGGCAGATCACCCGGCTGCAGGCCGCGCAGACGCAGGCACTGATCGATGCCGAGCGGTCGGGCGAACTGGCCGACTCAGGACGCAAGACGGTGCGCTCGTTCACCGCGGGCATCCTGCGTCGCTCTCAGGCAGAGGCCAGCCAGGTGGCACAGGTCGCCGAGCACCTCGACAGCTTCCCGAAGCTGGCGGCGGCCTACCGCGACGGCACCGCGCACACCGCGAACCTGCGCGCGGTGATGGCCCATATCCGCTCCTGCGGCCTGCAGGCGCTGCAGGACCACGAGGACGCTCTGCTGGTGCTGGCCACCGAGGCCGGACCGCACGAGATCTACACGTTCTGCCGACTGCTGGCCGACGCCACGCAGCCCGACCGCGACCAGGAGGCGGTGGAGGCCGAGGGCGGGCGGATGGTGAAGATCGCCCGGGTCGGCGACCTGGCCCACCTCGACGCGATGCTCGACCCGGTGGTCGCGAGCCGGCTCAAGGCCACCCTGGCCGCGCTCGCCAAGGCCGCCCGCACCCCCGACGACAAGCGCAGCTACACCGAACGCTCCGCCGACGCCCTCGAGCGCGTGCTGCAGCGCGGCATGGACGGCATCGACCTGCCCGACCAGGCCCGCCGCCGCCCCACCGCGCTCGTGCACCTGCCGCTGCAGACGCTGCTCGGGCTGCCCGGCCGCGGCGAGGCGCTGCTGGAACGCTTCGGCGTCATCCCCGCCGGCACCGCCGCCCGGGTGGCCTGCGACGCCCTGGTCCGGCTCGTCGTGACCGACGGGCACCGGGTCCTCAACGTCGGCCGCGCCCAGCGTGTCGTCTCCGACCGCCAGCACGCCGCCCTCGCGGCGATCTATCCGACGTGCGTGGCGCCGGGCTGCCGGGTGCCGTTCGCCGACTGCGAGATCCACCACCTGTGGTGGTGGTCCCGCGGCGGCCCCACCGACCTCGACCTGCAGCTACCGCTGTGCAAGGCCGACCACATCGCCGTCCACGAGCACGAGCTCCGCATCACTCGCGAGCAGGGCGTTCTCATCTTCCGGAACCCGCGCGGCCTCGTCATCACCAACCCCACCGACGTCCTCACCACCCAGCTCGACCTCCTCGCCGTAGCTGCCGACGGCGCACCGCAGCCATCGACGCAGTCAGACCCCGCAGACCTCCAGGTCCCACAGAGCCGCTACGACCACGGCACCTGGGGCTGGACCGGCGAGGACCCCCTGTCCCCACCCGGGCACGACCCGCCACAGAGCGACACCGCTGCCTGACCGAGCGCCGCCGCCTGTCGCGAGCGGGACCGCACAGCACACCGATCTGGCCGTGGAGCTCGCCGACCATGCCGATATCGCGGAGGGTGCGCGACCGGCTGGAGACACAGGTCGTGCCGCAGGTGCGCCACGCACTCGACGCCCCGACCCTGCCCGTCGACATCCAGCTGCGGCCGGAGAAGGGGCGCGAAACCGGGCGCGGGCTCCACTGACCCTGGTCACAGTGCCGTAGCGGTCGGGCAAGCCTTTGCCATGCGCCGGGCAGACCCGGCTCAGCGGTGCACCTGACGCTCGTCGTGGGCGGCTCCGGTGCGCTGGCCGACCGGCCACTCCGACCGCTCAGCGCGCGCCTCCGCCGCCGCCGACGAGGCCAGCTGGTACGGCACGCTGGTGACCATGATCCCGGGGGTGAACAGCAGCCGGCCCTTCAGCCGCAGCGCGCTCTGGTTGTGCAGCAGCTGCTCCCACCAGTGCCCCACGACGTACTCCGGGATGTAGACCGTCACCACGTCCCGGGGGCTGGCACGCCGGATCCCGCGGACGTACTCCACGATCGGTCGGGTCACCTCGCGGTACGGCGACGACAGCACCTTCAGCGGCACCGGGATGCGCCGGCGGTCCCACTCCTCCAACAGCGCCTCGGTGCTCTCGGGGTCGACGTCGACGGTCACCGCCTCCAGCACATTGGCGCGGGCGGCCCGCGCGTAGGACAGCGCTCGCATGGTGGGCTTGTGCAGTTTCGAGACCAGCACGATCGCGTGGACCCGCGACGGCAGCGCGTTGTCGTCCTCCTCCACGACGAGCTCGCCGCTCACCTGGTCGTAGTGCCGCCGGATCCCTCGCATCAGCGTGAACAGCACCGCCATCGCGACCACCGCGATCCACGCCCCGTGCGCGAACTTCGTCACCAGCACGACGACCAGCACGGTGGCCGTGACGACGAACCCGCAGGCGTTGATGAGCCGGCTGCGGTGCATCCGTCGCCGCGCCGCCGCGTCGTGCGGCTGCCGCAGCAGCCGGGTCCAGTGCCGGACCATGCCGGCCTGGCTGACGGTGAAGGACACGAACACCCCGACGATGTACAGCTGGATCAGCCGGGTGACCTCGGCGTCGAAGGCGACGATGAGCAGGCTGGCGAGCAGCGCCAACGCGATGATGCCGTTGCTGTAGGCGAGCCGGTCGCCGCGGGTGTGCAGCTGGCGGGGCAGGAAGCCGTCCCGGGCCAGGATCGAGCCGAGCACCGGGAAGCCGTTGAACGCCGTGTTCGCGGCGAGCACCAGGATGACACCGGTCGCGGCGACGACGGCGTAGAAACCGGGCCAGAAGTCGCTGAAGATCGACTCGGCCAACTGGCCGATCACCGGGTCCTGGTGGTAAGCGCGGCCCACCCGCTCGCCGTCCGGCCCGATCAGCCGCTCCGGATGCTCCGACATCCGCACGTCGGTGATGTTGGCCAGCGCCACGATGCTCAGCGACATGGTCACCGCGATGACGCCCAGCAGCAGCAACGTGTTGGCGGCGTTGCGCCCCTTCGGCTTGCGGAAAGCCGGTACGCCGTTGCTGATCGCCTCCACCCCGGTCAGGGCCGCGCAGCCGCTGGAGAACGCCCGCAGCAGCAGGAACGCGCCGGCGATCCCGGTCAGCCCCGCCGCGACCGTCTCGTCGGCGGGCAGGGACAACGCGGCGCTCTCGGCGCGCGGCAGGTCGCCGTCAGCGAGGTAGCGGCTGAAGCCCCAGAGCACCATCCCCAAGATCGCCACCATGAAGAAGTACGTCGGCACCGCGAGCGCCCGCCCGGAGTCGCGGACCCCACGCAGGTTCACCGCCATCAGCACGAGCACCGCCGCGACGCCGGCCGCGACCTGGTGCTCCCGCAGCGGCGCGAACGCCGTCGTGGCGTACTGCGCAGCGGACGAGATCGAGACCGCGACCACGAGGACGTAGTCGACGAGCAGCGCACTGGCGACTCCGATGCCGGCGGTCTGCCCGAGGTTGACCGCCGCGACCTCGTAGTCACCGCCGCCGCTCTGGTACGCCTGCACGTTCTGGCGGTACGACGCAACCACCACGAGGAGCACCACCGCCACGGCCACCCCGACCGGCCACGTGAACTGGTAGCCGGCCAGGCCCGCGGCCGCGAGCACGATGAAGATCTCGTCGGGCGCGTAGGCGACCGACGACAATGCGTCGCTGGCGAACACTGGGAGCGCGATCCGCTTCGGCAGCAGCGTCTCCCCCAGCTGGGTGCTGCGCAGCTTGCGCCCGACCAGCACCCGCTTGCCGACGTCGCCGATGGCCACGACCGGGAATCGTAGACCGGCACCGCGCCCGACCTGCGTCACCCGCCGCCGGCCGGTGTAGCGTCGTGACCGCCGGCAGCGCCGGCGAAGAGCGTGGGCACCAGCCGGGAAGAGGGGCCGTGCACGTCGTCATCATGGGCTGCGGGCGGGTCGGCTCGACGCTGGCCCGCAACCTCGAGCGACGCGGTCACACCGTCGCCGTCATCGACCAGAACCCGGACGCGTTCCGGCGGCTCGGCCCGACGTACTCCGGGCGCAAGGTGACCGGCACCGGCTTCGACCGGACGGTGCTCGGCGAGGCGGGCATCGAGGACGCCGACGCGTTCGCCGCGGTGTCCAGCGGCGACAACTCCAACATCATCTCGGCCCGCGTCGCCCGCGAGTCGTTCGGCGTGGAGAGCGTCGTGGCGCGCATCTACGACCCCGGCCGGGCCGAGATCTACCAGCGCCTCGGGATCCCCACGGTGGCGACGGTGCGCTGGACCGCCGACCAGATGTTGCGACGGCTGATGCCGGAGGGGTCCGAGCCGGACTACCGCGACCCGTCGGGAACCGTCCGCATGCTCGAGGTCACCTTCCACCGGGGCTGGGTCGGCCGCTCGGTGGAGGAGCTGGAGATTGCCGCGCAGACGAGGGTCGCCTTCATCGCGCGGCTGGGTGAGGGGCTGATCCCCACCCCGTACACGTTGCTGCAGGACGCGGACCAGGTCCACGTGGTGATGCTGGAGGCGGAGGCCGACCGGGTCACGTCCGTGCTCTCCGAACCTCCCGAGGAGCGTTGATGCGGGTCGCGATCGCCGGTGCGGGCGCCGTGGGTCGCTCGGTCGCCGCAGAGCTGTCCGAGAACGGCCACCAGGTGCTGCTCGTCGACAAGAGCCCCAGCGCCATCCGGCCCGACACCGTGCCGGCCGCGGACTGGCTGCTCGCCGACGCGTGCGAGCTGTCGTCGCTGGAGGAGGCCGCGCTGCAGAACTGCGACGTGGTGATCGCAGCGACCGGGGACGACAAGGCCAACCTGGTCATCGCGCTCATCGCCAAGACCGAGTTCGGTGTGCCACGGACCGTGGCGCGGGTGAACCACCCGGGCAACGAGTGGCTGTTCAACGACTCGTGGGGGGTCGACGTGTCGGTGTCGACCCCGCGGATCATGTCCGCGCTGGTGGAGGAGGCGGTGACGGTCGGTGACGTCGTACGCCTGTTCACGTTCCGCCAGGGCGACGCCAACCTCGTCGAGCTGACGCTGCCGGCGAGCTCACCCTTCGCCGGGACCAAGATCGGCGAGGTGATGTGGCCCAGCGACGTGTCCCTGGTGACGATCCTGCGGGACGGTCGGGTGCTGACACCGGACCTGGACCGGTCGCTGGAGTCCGGCGACGAGCTGCTCTTCGTCGCGACCGCCGAGCACGAGCACGACCTCGAGCTGCTGCTGGCGCCGCACGAGCACGGCGCCGGCTGACTTCAGCCCACTCCGGTCCGCTGCGGGTCGTCGGCCGGCTGCAGGGGGGTGTGGTTGCGGCCGAGCACGAACACCATCGCCGCCAGCGCCCCGACCTGCAGCGGCCAGCCGAGCGCGATCTTCGCGACGCCGAGCCAGCCCGCCTCCCCGGCGACCCACAGCGGGTAGTAGACGGCCACCCGAACGGCGCACGGCACCGCGAGGATCCAGGTCAGCAGCGTGCACAGCCGCACGATCTGCGGTTGCCGGTGCCAGGCGGTCGGTTCACCGGTGACGCTGCCGATGACGAAACCCACCACGGGCCAGCGCAGCAGTGCGGAGCCGGCGAGGACGACGAAGTAGCCGGCGTTGTAGAGGATGCCGGGCAGGAACGCGTCCTCGGCGCGCCCGGAGCGCAGCGCGAAGACGGCGGCGATCGTGATGCCGATCGCGGCGTTGACGACGTACTGGATCGACGACCGCTGCACCAGGCGCACGGCCAGCAGCAGCAGCGCGGCGCCGCCGCCGATCGCCAGCGCCAGCTTCAGCTGGTGCGTCGATATCCAGGTCAGGGTGAACCCGAGCGTCGGCACGATACCCTCAGCCAGCCCGCGCCGGCCCCCGAGGGCGTCGGACAGCTGCCGGCGCACCAGCTGCTCCACGGTGGCGGTGCCGACCGCCCGGGGGGAGACGGCCCCGCCGCCCAGGCTCATGGACGCAGCTCGTAGCGGGGGTTGAACATCACCCGGTCCGCGCCCTGCCTGCTCAGCCGGCCGAAGACCGTCAACGTGGCGCCCGGCTCGACGCCGGCGATGCGGCGGCGGCCCAGCCACACCAGCGTCACGGCGCCGGAGCCGTCGTAGAGCTCGGCCTCCAGCGCCGGTGTGCCCGACCGTGGTCGCAGCGTCACGTGCTTGAGCGTGCCGGCGAGGTGCACGTGTTCACGGTCGCCGGCGTCGGCGATGCGGCAGCAGCCGGCGCTGCGGACCTCGCGCTGCAGCTCGCGTGCCTCGAGCTCCTGCTGGCTAGTGCCCAGCCGCTCGATCACCCGCCGCAGCCGCGCCCCGGTGTGGCTGGTCATGGCGTCCAGCGTAGTCAGCGCCTCGCCTCCGGGCTCCCTATCGCGGCGGTGCCGGCCACGCCGGGCCATCGGGTGCCGCACTGCCCGGGGACGGCACGCCGGGCGGATGCGAGCCCGGAGGTTGGGCCGCGGGCGGCAGCCGCAGCGGCAGCGGGCTGCGTGGCGCCATCGGGCCGCTGCCACGACGCACCACCACGTCGCGGAACGTTTGCTCCAGGTCGCCCGCCGGGTCCGGGTCGGTGGCGGCCCGGCCGACGAACGTCCCGCGCAGCAGCCACCGCGGTGCCGACACCCCGACGACGCGCGACACCTGGGTGCCGTGCCGGCCGTCGGGCGTCCGCACCGGTACGGCGAGCCGCAGCTCGGTGCCGTACGGGCCCGGCTGCTCGGTCGCCGTGCCTCCCCGCCGGGTCGCCTCGGCACCGATCTCCCGACGTACGTCGTCCCAGATGGCCTCGTTGCGGGGCGCGGCGAAGGCGCGCAACTCGACCGCGCCGTCGGGGGCCACGAGCAGCACCGCGGTCACCGCCTGGCTGTGCTCGTCGACCTGCAGGCGCAACTCGATGCGGGGCCGGCCGGCGATGACCAGACTGCCGAGGTCCACCCGCTCGCCGGCGTCCGGCGCGAGCTCGTCGAGGTCGACGTCACCGGCGTCCCAGGGTCCCTGCGGGTGCGGCAGCTCCTCTCGCGGCGGCGAGGCGACCGGGTCCGGCAGCGGCTTCGAGGCGCCGGTCGACCGGGCGTGGGACCGCCGGCGGCCGAACACTCAGCGCACCCCCTTCGCCGCGGTATCGGCGCCGGCTCCCTCCGCCACCGCCCCGAAGCCACCGGTCGAGCCGTACCCGGCGGCACCGCGCGTCGAGCCGGGGAGCCGCTGCACCTCGACGAAGCGGGCGTGCTCCACCCGTTGCAGGACCAGCTGGGCGATGCGGTCGCCGCGTCGCAGCACCACCGGCTGGCTCGGGTCCAGATTCACCAGCACCACCTGCACCTCTCCTCGGTACCCCGCATCGATGGTGCCCGGCGCGTTGACGACGGACACCCCGCACCGCGCGGCGAGCCCGGAACGTGGGTGCACGAACGCGGCGTAGCCGTCGGGCAGTGCCAGTGCGACACCGGTCGGCACCAGCGCCCGCTCTCCCGGCTGCAGGGTGACGTCGATCGTCGTGACCAGGTCCGCACCGGCGTCTCCGGGATGGGCGTACGCGGGCAGCGGCACCAGCGGGTCGAGCCGGTGGACGAGGACCTCCGGCATCAGGCGGGCACCTCTCCCGGCGCGACCGCGCCGGGTCCAGGCGTCGCCGTCGGTGTCACGCTGCCCGACACTACAAGGCGGGCGCACCCCCGACCGCGCGTGCGAGCCTGGACCCATGAGAGTCGCCCCCGGGCGTCCGGCTGCCGGTGCGACCGGCGACCCGGCGCCGTTCACCGAGCGGCTCGGCGTGCCGGCGCGCTGGTGGCTGTCCGGGGTGCTGTTCGTCGCCGTCGTGGCGCTGGCACTGCTGGTGTCCACGCCGCCACTGGTGACGGGCCTGGGCACGGTGGTGT
>JALYMZ010000138.1 GCA_030773435.1 Actinomycetota bacterium
GGGCCTGACGCAGCAGGAGGTCGCGGCCCGGTTGGCGCGGCTCGGGATGCGGACCAGCAATCGGGCGGTGAGCGACCTAGAGCGCGGAGCCGGCCTGGACGCGGCCAAGCTGCCCGAGCTGGCGGACGCCCTCGACTGCTCCGTGACCTACCTCGTGGGGCTGACCGACGACCCGCGCCGCTGGCAACCCGACACTCCCGCCGGCTCGGGTCGGGCCCCGGCGCAACCTGGCCGGCCACGGCGCCGGGCGGGCGCCACGCAGCCGGTGGTGCGTCCTCGCCAACCGTGGATCCTCGGCCCGGACGTGCCGGACCGCCTCGACCCGCGCCGCGTCCAGGTCTGAGCATGGACCCCGGACCGGTCGCGCGAGTGCTGGCCCTGCTGGCCCTGGCGTCGCTGCCCGCCGCCTGCGGCGGGGGCGAGCAGACGACGGCCGCCGACGAGGTGACGCTCTACACGTGCGTCACCGACACGACGATCCAGCCGGTGATCGACGCGTTCGAGGAGGCCCACGCCGGCACCGACGTGAACCTGTTCCGCGCGCCGACCGGAGAGCTGAACGCCCGGGTCGCCGCCGACGTCCGCTCCGGGGGGCTGCGGGCGGACGTCATCTGGGCCTGCGACCCGCTCACCATGCAGGACTACGTCGACCAAGGCCTCGTCGGAGGCTGGACACCCGACGAGGCCGCCGCGATCCCGGCCCGGTTCCGCACCGACGACTACGTCGGTGCGGCGATCCTGTACCTCGTCGCGATCCACCACGCGGACGTCCCGGCGCCGGCGGCGTGGTCGGACCTGACCGACCCCGTCTACGCCGGTGGCGTCGCGGTGCCCGACCCCGGCTTCGCCGCCTCGGCGCTGGGTGCCGTGGGGTACTTCGCCCAGGCGGACGGCTACGGGCTCGACTTCTACGCCGACCTGGAGGCGAGCGGCGCGGTGCAGGTCAGCTCCCCGGACGAGGTCACCGTCGGCGTGGCCCAGGGGGTGTACGACGCCGGCATGACGATCGCGAACTCGGCCTACGCCGCCGAGGAGGACGGTTCGCCGGTCGGTGTCGTCTGGCCGGAGCCGGGAGCGGTCGCCATCTACGGCCCGGTGGCGCTCGCGCGGCACAGCGCCGAGTCCACCGCCGCCAAGGACTTCGTCTCGTACGTCGTGAGCAACCGCGGGCAGGCCGTCGTCGGCCGGGCCGGGTCCTATCCGGCGCTGCCGTCCGCGCCGACGCCGACGCTGCCACCAGGGGTGCCGATCGTCCACCCGGACTGGCCGGCGATCGCGGTGCAGCAGGACCAGCTGCTCCGCGACTACCAGCGGATCTTCGGCAGCTGAGGGTCGCCGCCGTGCCGCCGCCGCGGGGACACGGGCAGCGGCTCCTCGTTCTCGTGGTCGCCGGGGCCTGCGTGCTGTTGTTGGTGGTGCCGCTGGCCGGGCTCGTCGCGACCGCGGCCGCGGACGGTGCCGCCGTGTACCGGGTTCTGACGTCGCCGGGGCTGGGCGAGGCCGTGCTCAACACCGTGGTCCTCGCCGTGGTCGTCACGTTGCTCGCCGTTCCGGCCGGCGTGGCGGTCGCGCTCGCTCTGCGGCGACCGGACCTCCCGGCCCGGCGGGTCCTGCAGGTCGCGGTGCTGCTGCCCGTCCTGGTGCCGCAGTTCGTGCTCGGCTACAGCTGGCGTCAGGCCTACGGCCCCGGAGGGTTCACCGACGCCGCCCTGGGGGTGCAGGTCCCCGGACTGCTCGGTGCACCTGGCGTGGTGCTGGTGCTGGCCGTCAACGCAGTCCCGGTGACGTACCTCGTCACGGCCGTCGGCCTGGCCGCCCGCGCCGAGCCCAACCTGGAACGCGCCGCGCGGGCGTCGGGAGCCGGTCCGCTCACCGCCTTGCGCACGGTCACGCTGCCGTTGCTGCGACCGTCCGTCGTCGCCGCGTCGGTGCTCGTGTTCGTCCTCACGCTGGAGAGCTTCGCGGTGCCCCAGGTGCTGGGCACGCCAGGCGGGTTCACGACGGTGACCACCCGGATCTACGCCAACCTGTCGCTGGGCAGCGACCCGTTCGCGTTCGTCGAGGCAGTCGTCCTCGCCCTGCTCCTCGTCGTGTTCGCCGGCCTGGTGATCGCTCCCGCCGACGCCCTGCTCGCCCCCCGGTTGCGGTCGCCGCGCGTGGCCGACTCCGGCGGTGCGGCGGCGGTCACGGTGCGGCGGTCCACCAGCCGCTGGGCGGCGGCGACCCTGGGCGGCTTCGTGCTGGCCGCCGTGGGGCTGCCGTTGCTGGCCCTCGTCGCCGCATCCGTCACCCGGGCGGTGGGCCTGCCACCGACGCCGCGGAACTGGACGCTGGACCACTTCTCGGTGGTGCTCGACGAGCGCACGGTCGACGCGGTCGGCCTCAGCCTCACGCTCGCCGTCGCCGCCGCCACCCTGCTC